>CAYXWH010000030.1:0-21956 GCA_964468755.1 uncultured Dehalococcoidaceae bacterium | reverse complement strand
AGTCGCTCGCAATACTGGCGGCAAAGTGACCACAGTTCGACGCCGGGGACGCCCCACTCGTTCATCATGCGCCACGGGCTCATACCGGTACCGCCCCCGGCACCGTCAACCGTCAGGTAGTCGATTTTAGCCAGTGAGGAAAACTTGACGGCGCGGGCAAGGTCAGCCGGACGGTACGCCCCCGTTTTTAACGTAACGTATTTGGCGCCGGCATCGCGTAGCTCTTTGACACGTTTGACAAAGTCTTCTTCATTGACCATGCCGACGCGTGAGTGCCGCTCAAATTCGGTAATGAAACCCTTCTCGTACTCCTCGACTACTGCCGGTTCCAGCGGGTCAGGGATAACCAGATAGCCGCGTTTCCTGAGTAACTGCGCCTTCTTCAGGTCGCTGATTTTTACCTCACCGCCAATGTCCTTGGACCCCTGCCCCCATTTCAGTTCCACTACGTCAACACCAAGTTTCTGCACAGCATACTCAAGTACACCAAGTCGGGAATCTTCAATATTTGCCTGCACGATAATGGCTCCGTAGCCATCCTGCTGCCAGTCCCGGAAGAGCTTGATGCGCCGTTCCATGTCAGGGGAAGAGACCACTTTGCCTCCCTCAATGACGGAATCGGTATCCATACCGCAGACGTTCTCACCGACGGTCAGCGAAGTCCCGACTGGAAAACGGGCTTCATTATGTGTAATGCCTTCCGGAAGTATTCCTTCGGGAAGAAGGAGACATTTACCGGTATGGAGCCCGTACTTTTATCCCAATCATAATTGGTGCGGAAGGCAAGCGTCTCAATCCTTGAGAAAGCAAATCCAACTTTGTCAATAACCAATGCCCGCTTAAGCTCTATCAGCCCAAGCTCGGTAATTGATCTGCCGTCTCTTCTCCCTACCAGCTGGGTCAGTCCTCTTTCATCCATCAGCCTGAGATGATATCTGACAGCTCGCTCACCCAGCTCGATGCCATGTTCCTTCAGGCATCTGGCAATAACCCTGGCCCCCAGCGCCTGCTGAGAGTTGCCTAATACTTTGAGGATGGAAAATACTTTTCGCTCAATACCCGGTGTTTCAAAACTCATAAGACAACATAAGACGGAAATAGCTTACCGTTACCCTACTATACCTAAATACAGGAATTGTTGTCAATGATTAACACTGTTACAAAACAGAAACGATTATAAGATAAATGGTAAAAATGGTATTGATGATTATCGAGGGATTGGTACGTTAGGCCCGGTGCTAGCTCTTAAGCATGTAACCCCGGCTGCGCTCGTTGATTAGCATGTTAGGTGGGCTATCCTGTAACTTTTTGCGGAGGCGGCGGATGCATATCCGGATACTCTCAGTCTTACCGGAATACTCTTTTCCCCAGACCTCGTCCATAATCCGGTCATAAGGGACAACCCTGTATTTGTTCTGAACCAACAGGGCCAGCAGCCTGTTTCCAGTTTGTTTCCCGGAAGTTTTCTGTCTTGAATTGTTTGTTTTTTAGTTTGATGCGGGCACAGGTAGCTTCGGGGTATTGCCAGGATGGAGGGATAAGGTCAATAACACCTTGCAGAATCGTATCGACTGATGGATTTCTCTCTTCGGCTAGCCTGGAAATACCGTAGAGACAATTGAGCTCCTTGACTCGCTCACCAAGCTTATGAGTCAACTCGCGGAGTTCAGATTCACTGAAGCCGCCCGTGATTCCGGTGCTTTTTCTCATGCTACTAATAGCTCGCCATTTATTTTGGCTGCATTCTTCATCCCTTGTTCCCGGTATCGGTTTCGTGCAGTAGTAATCTATTCAATATTCTAAACCGGGTAACAACGTTTTACAATTGTTACCCGGTATATTGAGCGCATACTAACCGGGTATCCGCCTTGGTCCTGAAGATGTAATCTCCATGTTTCTTCGGAACTTTAAATCACGGCTGCTTCCTGCCTGTATTTGAAATACTAGCCCATCTTGAAAAGCCTCTCCGCGGTAAGGTGATAAATCTTTTCCTTATCAATATCCGATATGGGCACCCTCTCCATAAAGCGGACTGCCTCTTCACATTCCTCGTATGGGTAATCAACGGCAAACATCATCCGGTCGGCGCCGATTTCCTGGAACACGCACGAAAATGCGGGCACGGCAAACATGCCGCTGGTGGTTATAAAGAAATTATTTCGGATATACTCACTGGGTGGTCTCTGAATTTTGGGCTTTATCTCTTCATCTACCCACGGCTTTCGAAAAGCAAAGTCGATACGGTATATCCAGAATATCAAGCCCTCACCCAGATGCCCCAGAATAATCTTCAGTCTGGGGTATTTATCAAAGACACCGCTATATATCAGGCGCATGGCTTGTAAAGCTGTTTCCGCGCCAAAGCCCAGAATGGGACCCGTCAGGGCAAAGCCATAATCGTTATACGGTTTCAGCATGGAACGACTGGGAACCATCGGGTGCAAGTATAGTGGCACATCCAGCTTTTCCGCTCTTTCCAGGATAGTCCAGTATTTTTCATCATCGAGATAGGTATCACCGACATGTGAGTGTATCTTGGCTCCCTTGAGACCCAGCTCCGTCACGGCTCTTTCCAGTTCGTCCGCAGCCTCGTTGGGGCTCTGAAGTGCCAGGGCTGCCAGCCCGATAAACCTGTCCGGGTATTTCTTAACTACCATGGAGAGCTCGTCATTGGTTTTCCTGGCGAGGGCGGTGCCGTCTTCCGGACTGAATTGTTCACAGCCGGGAGCGGATAGGGTGAGCACCTGCATATCAATACCAGCTTTGTCCATATCCTTCAGTCTGCCATCAGCCAGGTCCAGCAAGCTATCTTCAAGGCCCACTCCGTGCGGTTCCCATACATCGTGCTCATACCAGAGCCTTATATACCCCTTATACAACTCCTCTCTGGGTATCTCCTTTCGCGCCAGCAGAAACTCCTGATATTCTCGCGTGTAAAAATGGGCTTCAAGGTCAATTTTCTTCATACGAACCTCCATCAGGTATAACTTCAGGCCATGCTACAAAAGATAGATCGTTGGTTGTCCTTACCCCCTTTCCTGGCAAAAAAAAGACACCGGCACTGCCGGTTTATATGACAGGTGCCGGTGTCTTTTTTCCCCATTTCAGAACTATTCATATCAATACCAAAGACTCTATTGGTCAATGCATGTTGTGTAGTTCCGGTTACTGTTATTGTATCTATTCTATACGAAGTGTCAATGGGCAAAAGAAGGGATTAACCAGCGACTGTGGAAACGGGACATGGCGAAGAGCTAGCAGACCTGGTGAATACCGGTGGCATTCCATAGTCGTTCGCCGTTTCGGTCTCGAAGTCTTGCCTGAGGGTAGCGGCGGTATTGAACAGAATACAATCAGCAAGCTAAAAACAGAGGTGGATAACCGTGCTGACTAAATTGATGTGGATAAAGTGGGGTGGTTGCCCACAGACCTGCCGGTATAACCTTTCCCATAGATTATGGCTGGGCAAGTTTGCCGGGCGCATATCAGTCAAACAATCCGGGTTATAAAGTATTAAGGGGCTGATGTTAGCTCCAACATCAGCCCCAGCCCCAGCTCCAGCACCAGCCCTGGCACCGGAGTTGTAACCATCATTCTACAATACTTGCATTAAAGATAGCATTAATAAACAGTTAATAATGCTTACAATATGGTTAAAAACAGCTTACAGTCTCGTAAAGCTGGAAAGTCCGGTAACGGAATAGTGTCCGGACAAGTTGACAGCCACGATAGGGGTTGATATAATCCCGAACCAAAATAGCTTGCCGGAGTTGTCCGGTATTTTATCGATACTTCAAATATTCTATCTTTATAATCTGCCATTCAGAACCAGGTAGACCGTCAGCGATAATGGGACACAAGAAGAGCCACAACAACCGTACGTTTCAGGGTGGCTCCTAAGAGATACTAGACTGATCAAAGGTGAAAGAAGCGAGTCCGGGACTTCCGGGACTATTTGAACTTGGTGGGAATCGGGCATATTTTGGCGGCGCCATACCACCCGCAGACTAACGACAAGGTGGAACGCTATCAGCAGTCATTAAAGCGAGAGGTAAACCAGCTACCCTATGAGCTCCCCAGCCATCTGGGAAAAGCCATCTCCGACTTCGTTGACTACTAAAACCACCGTCGCTATCATAAGGCGCTCAGCAACCTGACGCCCGTTGGTATCCTTCACGGCGGGAGAGAGGAAATCTTACAAAGTAGAAAGGAGGTGCAAATACAAACAATCACTCATCGTAAGGACTACAGCAGGTACCTTAAGGGAGCTTGCTAATGCCATTTAATTATGCAAAAGTGTTCGGCTCATGAAATGTCCCGTTTCACTGATTGACAACACTTTGCTGGTGGCGGTTCCTCAAATAGCTACCTTCCTACCTGACTTACTGTAATAGCCAGCAAGAGAGAATTAACTGGTAAACAGGTCTATTATAAGTGAGACATTTGCCAGATAAACTACCGCAGGAGACAGAGAATTAATCATGGCCAAATTAGTTTTTGAGACCAAGGGGTGCGGAGGGTGCCGGATATGCGAAATAGCCTGCTCATATCATCACCGTCGCGTATTCAGCCCGAGCCTGTCAAGCATAGAAATTATGGATAGACCGGAGGAGTTAGGCTTCGCCATTTCATTGTATACTGCTGACGAGAAAGGTCATCTAGCCTGTGATGGATGTGAAGGAGAAGACCAGCCCTTATGCCTCAAATATTGTAGTGTTTTGATGCATGATGAACTAAAGACTCTTTTGGAAAAAGACATCCCGCAGAACATACCGGGAAGGACAAGAGATGAAAAATAATAATGGTATGTATGGCTATGCCGGTAAAATACTGCGAGTCGATTTATCCTCGGCGAGCATTTCCCTTGAACCAACCATGAAATGCGCACGGCAGTGGCTGGGGGGAGGAGGCATAGACCAGTGGATACTCTATAACGAAGTCAAGCCCTGGATAACCCCATACGCGCCGGCTAACCTATTGACCTTTGGCGCCGGTCCCCTGGTGGGAACCATGGCTCCGGGGGCTTCCCGGGTTTCGGCAGGGTCAAAGAATGCGTTGACTCTGGGAGTCGGCAGCGCTAACTCTGATTCCCGTTTTGGCCCGGAGCTTAAGTTTGCCGGGTACGACCATATTATCCTCCAGGGGAAGGCAAGGAAGCCGGTTTACCTCTGGATAGATGATGAGCATATCGAGATACGGGATGCCACCCATCTCTGGGGTAAAACCACGTGGGACACGGTTGACGCCATAAGAAATGAGCTGGGCGACGGGGAGATACACGTACTCTCTATTGGGCCGGCCGGGGAAAATATCGTCAGAGGGGCATGTATCATCCAGAACAAGGGCAGGGCTTTCGGGAGATGCGGTTTTGGTGGAGTAATGGGGTCCAAGAACCTCAAGGCAATTGCGGTAAGGGGGAGCGGTGCCATTGAGGTTGCTGATGGTCCCAGATTTATGAGAGCGGTAGACGAACTGCGTGAGCGATTCCTTTCCGTGAAAAACACCGAATCAATGAGGAAGCTGGGAACTTCGGCATGTCTGGAACAAAAACAGTCAGTTTGTGGCATACCGTACAAGAACTTTCAGTACCTAACACTTCCGGATGAATTATATGCCAGGATTAATCAGGAGGATGTACAGGCAAAACATATGGTGAGAAATATTCGCTATATGGGTTGTCCCATAGGTTGTAGCCGTTACTACCGGATAGACCGCGGCCCCTATTCCGGGTTAACCACGGAGGGGTATCAGTTTGAGGCTCTGGCCAACTTTGCTGGTAAATTGGGAGTGGATGACCCCACTTTTGTCATAAAAATGAATGCGTATTGCAACCAGCTGGGGCTGGATATAGACAACCCTGCCGGTACCATCGGCTGGGCAATGGAATGCTACCAGAGAGGTATCCTCAAGGAGGAGGATACTGACGGGCTTAAACTGGAGTGGGGTGATGCGGCTGTCATCCTCGAGCTGACCCGGAAGATTGCGTATCGGGAAGGTTTTGGCAATATCCTCGGAGAGGGTTGTGCCCGTGCCGCCAGGATGTTGGGCAGGGGGAGCGATTATTATGCCATGCACGTGAAGGGGCAAGACCTGTACGAAGTTATCCGGGGCTCTATCGGGTGGGGGCTTGGCGCTTGTGTCGCCACCAGGGGAGGGGGACATACTACGGGGTCTCCCGTCCTTGAGACATTTCCCGGTTTTGAAGACCCGGAACTGGCTAAGAAAGTCTATGATGGAGTTTCTACCGTTAATGACCCCACTGCCTATGAGGGCAAAGCCAGGCTGGTCAGTTACTTCGATAGGTTACACCGCATTAGTAACTCCATGGGTTTATGCCATTTCGTGACTACCTGGGTCGGTCCCAAGCTGATTGGTTTTCCGGAAATGGCCGAATTATATTCGGCAGCCACCGGATGGGAAACGACCGAGAGTGACCTGAGAAGGGCCGGAACCAGAATGCTGAATGTGGAAAAGGCATTTAACTTACTCCATACCAACTTAAGCCGGAAAGATGATTATCCCCCGCCAAGAGACATGGAAGAGCCGATACCGACCGGTTCGATTAAGGACTGGAAGCTGGATAAGGAAAAATGGGACAATATGCTTGATGAGTATTATGAGTTGAATAACTGGGATAAGGAGACCAGTTTCCCCACCCGGAGATGTCTTGAAGAACTGGACCTTAAACAGGTAGCCGATGAACTAAAAAAGGCCGGTAAACTGGGAGGTGTGTGATTGTATTGACCTTCATTACTGCTGATGCAGTCCTTTTATCTTCGGTGACAATAATTTTTAGGTAGTTCGATAGCCTGGTACCTTAGAGAAAATCAGTACATCGTGTAGTTGTAAAGGGTATTTAAGTGAAACCAATGGCAATCCGGAGTCCTGGACAGCCGTCAATTTTATCCGGTGGTGCCGGGCTGTGGAGAAAGGAATCCCTTAGCTTATGTTTACCGGTAAAATAATTGATTTGACACAGGAGATATATCAGGGCATGCCGGTTTATCCGGCTCACCTGAAAACGGTCATCTGGACGCACCTGACCCATGAAGAATGTCAACGACAGCTGGGTACCGGTTTTTCCTATCAGACACAGGGCATTATGCTGTCTGATCATGGCCCCACCCACATTGATGCCATCAGTCATTTTTCAAGAGACCCCAACGCTGAACCGGTAGACCGGATTGCGCTGGAGAAGTGCATTACCCCGGCGATTTGTATAGATGTGAGCGATGTCCCCCAGAAAACCCAGTTCGGACCGGAGAAAATTGCAGCCGAACTGAAAAAGTGGGGACTTGATATTAGCCAAGGTGACACTGTTCTTTTTTATACGGGACAATATGACAGGTATTACGGTAAGCCTGAGTATATGACCGATTATCCCGGGCTGAACCGGGAGGCTACTGAATTCATTATTGATAAAGGGTGTATATGTTTTGGTCTGGATTCAGCGAGTCCTGACATGTGGTATGACAAGAACTATCCCTGTCACCGTGTTTGTGCCGAGCGGGGAGTTACCCATATAGAAAATTTATGCAATCTGGACAAGTTAATCGGTAAGCGTTTTACCTATATCGGACTACCGTTGAAAATCAGAAATGGCACCGGTTCTCCAATACGTGCCGTAGCTATACTTGACGAATAGTTTTAGGCCGGTTTGGTCGATAACAAAAATATAGGGACGCACCAGGACGGATATCTGCCCATTTGGGTAGCTTTAACTTCATGGATCGAAGGAGATAGTAGCATGGCTAAATATGTGAAAAAAGCAAAGGTAAGACCAGCCGAGGACCTCGCCTCGTTACGGGAATCGGTGAGAGAAATTATTGAGATGGTAAAAAAAGAGGGCGAGGACGGGGTGCGATATTATTCGAAAAAGTTCGACGACTGGAATCCAAAAAGTTTCCGGGTCACCGGGGATGAGGTCCTGGCGGCGAAACGAAAATTACCGACAACCGAAAAAGAGGATATAGATTTCTGCCAGGCTCAGATACGTAATTTCGCCCGGGAACAGATGAAACGCCTTGAAGATACCAACTTTGAAGTTGAAACCTTGCCCGGCGTGCACCTGGGACAGAAAATAATTCCGGTAAAATCGAGCGGCTCATACATCCCGGGGGGACGGTATCCCATGCTCGCCTCGGCGCATATGACGGTTATTACACCAAAGGTAGCCGGGGTCTCCAGAGTTGTCGCCTGCTCCCCACCGGTCAAGGGTGAGGGTCTCTGGCCGGCAACGCTTTACTCCATGGCGATGGCGGGTGCCGATGAGATTTACTGCATGGGCGGAGTCCATGCCCTGGCGGCATTAGCCTATGGCATGGAGGGTCTGGGGCCTGTTGATGTGGTCGTTGGCGCCGGAAACAAGTTTGTGGCTGAAGCCAAAAGACAAATCTTTGGTGATGTCGGCATAGACCTTCTCGCCGGGCCTACTGAAATCCTTATTATTGCCGATGAAACTTCAGACCCCTTTATTCTGGCGGCAGATTTGCTGGGTCAGGCGGAACATGACCCTAACGCCAGGCAGGCTCTGGTATCACTTTCGGGTGAGATTGCTGAAGAAACGATAAGAGAAGTCGAAAAACAACTGGTTGATTTACCGACCAGAGACGTGGCTGGCGTGGCATGGCGGGATAATGGGGAGGTAATCGTTGTCGATTCACCTGAAGAGGCGGTAGAGGTTACCGATACATGGGCGCCGGAACACCTCGAGGTACAGACCGCGGACTGGCACTACTATCTCGAAAATTGCAGTAACTATGGCTCTCTCTTCCTCGGCGAAGAAACCACCGTTGCCTATGGAGACAAAACTATCGGGACCAATCATGTATTACCGACAATGCGGGCGGCACGATACACCGGTGGCCTTTCCGTGGGGAAATTTATCAAGACAGTAACCTATCAATATGCCACCAGGGAGGCATCAGCCCGAATCGGAGCCGTCTGCGAGCGGGCGTGCAATTACGAAAATATGCTAGCTCACGGAATAACCTGCAAGATAAGAACGGAAAGGTATACGAAGTGAAAAACCTGACTTTTTCTCTCTCCGGTAAAGTTACCCTGGTATCCGGTGCCGCCGGGGGTATTGGGAGCTCGGTCGTGGAGCTTTTTGCCGCTGCCGGCGCTAAAATATTCCTGAGCGGTTTACAGGAAAATAAGTTGATAACATTGGCTGACTCGTTGAGTAAGAACAACGTACCCAACGACTATAAGGCGATTGACATCACTTTACCTGACGCGGCTACCGACCTGGTCGGTTCGGTTATTGATAGCATGGGCGGTATCGATATCCTGGTTAATTGCGCCGGCATAAACCGGCCCCAGAATGCTGAGGAGGTGACCGAAAAAACCTGGGACAATGTCCTGGATATTAATTTGAAGGCTATGTTTTTCCTCTGCCAGGCAGCAGGAAGAGAGATGATAAAGAGGAAACGTGGGAAAATAGTAAATATTTCTTCCCAGGCGGGTATTGTTGCTTTGCCATTACGAGCTGCGTACTGTTCCAGTAAGGGTGGGGTAAACCAGTTAACCCGGGCGCTGGCTTATGAGTGGGCAAAATACAATATCAATGTGAATGCCGTTGCTCCTACCTTCGTGCGGACTCCTTTTACCCGAAATATGTTTGCGGATAAGCAGTTCGAAAAGTTTGTAATGGATAGCATCCCGCTGGGCCGGATGGCACAACCGGAAGATGTCGCCTATGCTGCCCTGTTTCTGGCTTCGGAATTTACCGATATGATTACCGGACATATTCTATCGGTTGATGGCGGTTGGACCATTAAATAAGGTTCCATTCAACTGGCGTACTATTATTAACCGGAACATCTCAATTGCTACCTGCGGATTAGCAGGTTCGGCTGATAGAGTTTGTCTCAAGGGATGTTTTGGAAAAAATGGAAGAACAAATCAAGGAGGCTTGAAAATGTCCAGTTATGAAGAAATTGCAGCCAACAGCGCACTGGAGTGGCCGTACCCGGTGCGCTATGGTGAAGAGAAAGAAGTCAGTGCCGATGTTCTTGTTCTCGGTGGTGGTATCGCCGGGAGCCATGCGGCTGTCAGTGCCGCAAAAAAGGGCGCGAAGGTCGTAGTTGTCGAAAAGGGGGCACTGATAAGGAGCGGCTCGGGAGGAGCCGGTGTTGACCACTGGATAAATGCCTGTACCAACCCATGTTCCAAGGTTACCCCGGAGGAGATGACCGAAATTATTGTTGGTGGTGGTGGGTTTGGGGGTGGGTATGCTTTCGGGCACACCACTTATATCGAATGCAAGGAAGGCTGGGATGGCCTTCTTGATGTGGAAAAAATGGGGGTAAAGATAAGGGATACCGAAGACGAGTTTGCCGGCGCTGAGTTCAGGGATGAAGAGACGAAGTTAATGTTTGCCTGGGACTATGAGAATAATTTTACCGTACGTCTCTGGGGAGCCGATATCAAGGTTGCCCTGTATAAAGAGCTAAAACGGCTCGGCGTGGATATCTATGACCGGGTTATGGCAACCAGCCTGCTGACCGAAGACGGGCAGCCGGGCAAACGGGTTATCGGCGCCACCGGCGTGAGCACCAGGACCGGTGAGTTCTATATTTTTAAAGCCAAGGCCACCATTTTATCGGCAGCTCACCCATCCCGTCTCTGGGTATTCTCTACCGAACTGCAGGGTGGTGCGGCTGACCACAGTGACCCCAATAGCTCCGGTGACGGTCACGCCATGGCCTGGAAGGCTGGCGCTGAGTTTGCCCTGATGGAAAGGAGTATACCGTCGGCAGGTGGCTTTCGCTATCCGGCTTACGGTACCGGTAATGCACACAACACGTTCCATCCATGTACCATAGTTGATTCTAACGGGAAAGAAATTCCCTGGGTTGACCGGGATGGCAAGGTGATAAAAACGTTTTCGGAACGGGGTTTCCCGTCTCCCGGGCAGAGGTTATGTGGCCATTCGTTTGGTCTCCCCTCCTATGATGTGCTCGGACCGGGTCTCATCCCTGACCTGGCCGAGCGGATATACAAGGGGGAATATGTGCTCCCGTTTTATGCCGATTTCCCCAGTATTCCGGAGCATGAGCGCCGGGCAATATGGGGTCTTATGGTCGGGCAAGAAGGTAAGACCCGCATTATCTATAATACTTACTCAAAAGCTGGCTTTGACCCGGACAAGGATATGCTCCAGGTAAATGTGTTACCTCCTGAGGCGGCGGGGCAACATTCACCCTGGTGGTCGTGGTATGACAAGGCAGGCTGCCCACCGCAATGGCGAGAGGTAGGCTTCTGGAATAGCGGGGGCCCGGTGGTTGACTGGGACCTCAGGACCAATCTCGAGGGTCTGTACGCCGCCGGGAATCAGCTGGCGGGGGGTGGTCTTCACGGTGGGGCGGCGACCACCGGGAGGTACGCCGGTAGAAAAGCAGCCGCATATGCCGGAACGGCCGGAGAGACTGCTATCGACAGGAAACAGGTGGAGGCAGAGAAGAGCCGGGTTTATGCACCGGTTAACTGCGACGGTGACATAGGCTGGAAAGAGCTATATGGCGGAATAACCAGAATCATGCAGGACTATTGTGGTGAGTACAAAGGCGAGCAGACGCTGAAGATGGGTCTGCGATGGCTCAATAGTATCAGGGAAAGTGAAGCTGCCCGAACCTGCGCCCGGAATCCCCATGAATTGTGGCGAACCCTGGAATGTTTTTCCCGGATAACGGCCGGTGAGATAATTATGCATGCTTCCCTGGCGCGGAAGGCAAGCTGCCCGGCCCTGGGTTTCAAGAGGCTGGACTATCCTGAAATAGACCCGCCGGAGTGGAACAAGTTTGTTACCATAAGGCTGGAAAACGGGGAGGCGAAAGTTGGCGAGTTACCTTTTAACTACTGGCTCTTGCCACCCTACGCTCCTACTTATGAGGAGAATTATAAACTGCATGCTGAACTCTAGGATAAATGTCATGAATTTGAGCAACCACAAAGGAGATACGTAATAATGGAAAAGAAAGCATACCTGGTTCCCAATCCGGTGACGCCGTGCAAAGCAATAATTATTGAAACCAAACTCTGTAAGGGCTGCAATATGTGCGCTGAGGTGTGCCGGTCAGATGTAATGGTGCCCAATCCGGAGAAAGGTAAACCTCCCATAGTGCTCTATCCCGATGAATGCTGGTTTTGCGGGTGCTGTATTTACCATTGCCCGGTACCGGGAGCCATCAGGATGGAGCATGCCTTAAACCAGAGGATAGGCTGGAAGCGCAAGGAGACTGGGGAATACTTCCGCGTCGGTATGAAAAATCCACCGCCACCCAACACCAGACCACTGGTGAGCTGAGACGTGGAGACCTGGAACCCATGATTGATAAATATTATGAGCTAAGGGGGCTGGGACAGGACTACCGGTTTTCCGAAGAGGGAAACATTGGTAGAGCTAGGGCTAGCTGATGTTGCCGAAGAACTGGCCGGTATGTCCCGATTGGGATAAAACAAAAATGGCAAGACCCGGTTCTTATCGGGACTTGCCAGATATCCAGGCATAAATGCCATTATTGGAGGGAGTAATTTACCAGGTTAAAAGGCACCTTCTACCAGGGGTAGATGCATCTTCAACCTGGTGTCTGAGGGGTTAGCCACGAAGACGACACTTCACGCACCTCCCGACCATTTTTTAGCCAGGGCTACTCCTTCCATGGCATCCTTGCCGTAGGCGTCAGCCCCGGTAAATTTCCTGATGTCCTCATCAATCTGACCGCCGCCAACCATGATTTTTACTTTATCGCGTAAGCCGGCACTGGTTATTGCCGCCACTGTTTCTTTCATGGAGTCAAATGCCAGCGTCAGGAAGCCACTCAATCCGACAACACCGGAGTTTGTCTCCTTTATGGCATCAATAAATTTCTGGGGAGGCAGGTCAACACCCAGGTTGTAAACCTCGAAGCCATTGGCATCAAGCATGAAGTCAACGATATTCAAACCGATATCGTGGATATCGCCGGCTACTGTTCCCAGGACCACTTTCCCCAAACGCTTGACCTCGGCGCTTCCGGTTAACCTGGGCTTGACCATATCACTTATTTGCTTCAAAATCTCGCCGGAATACACCAGGTCAGGGATGAAATAATCGCCTCTGGCGAAACGCTCGCCAACAATTTCCATGCCGCGCCTGGCTTCACCGAGGATTCCCATGGGGTCATCACCGCTGTCCAGTCTTTTCCCGGTGATTTCCAGTGCCTCCTTTTCATTTAGGTCGGCTAGTAAATTCACTAAATTTTCCGGCATGATTCTTTGTCTCCTTCTCACCGTAAGCATTGTTTGCCAGTCCGGATAACCGGGCAACTTCAGCCTACCATCTCATTTGAATTACTACCGGTTACGGTAACTACCGGGGGATATTGTACCAGAGTTACCGATACCGAGGCTAGTACTATCTTAGCCGTCCAGGCGTTCTGTTCATTAGACTGCCAGAATACCGATATTCCCAGGCTTGATTGTCCCGCGTCCGCTGGCTACATGCAATAGAGCGACGGTAATCACTTTGCTTTGGCGACGGCGACCCTCTTAAGCACAAGCAGAGATTTTACTTGCAAATGCTCCGGCGGGTAATTCTGATAGCGGTCACGGTTAGAGACAAAAATCACATACAAGGCGCATTGTATCGTTCAAAATTATAAAAAGGCTTAATAGAGGTGTATCCAGTGATAGTGAGATATAGTATCAGTTTCACAGGCTATATAGACCGGGGTACGGGAAGTGAGTGAGGTATCACCGCCGGTCCTTGTTCAGGGCAAATTTCCAACATGGTATCCGGGCTATTGGTGATGATTACCACTTCCAGGTGTGGCTGATGAAATGACCGGATTACCTATGGATGGTAAAGGAGTGTTGTTCTGATGTACAGGTGGCAACATTGTCCGAGATGCAATGAGAAATTGCGTATTGAGCGTGATGAATACGGCTGGTACATTGAGTGTATCATGTGCGGTTACACCCATGACCTGAAGCGCGTAAACGTGAGGCAACGCAATAATGGCCGGGGTGTAAAAACACATCACACTTAAGGTAATTTCTCAGGATGCCATAAATCTGCATGTGGAGGATGACTATAATGGGTTGAGCCCCGAACTACTGGAGTCTCGTGAGAGAACTCGAGGAAAAGCTTGCCAGGGAACGCCAGGAAAAAGAAAAAGAGTCGAAAAAGTCAGAAGACAGGCATGATAAAAGTTCCGACCAGAAGGCGGGTTAAATGAATTTCTGAGCCGAAGTAAGCCCAGCAATAAAGGCTCATACCATGGGTCACCGGGGAAATAAAACGGTGACCCACTCTTTTGTTTCATCCGTTTTCCCGGGGTAAATTATGACCGGGTACTATAACTCAGGCCAGTATCTCTCATTGTTCATCCTTGAGGATACTGGCTTTTGTATGACCGTCTATTATCTGGTTTTCAGTTCCTTGCCGATGCTGAATGCCTTGCCGATAACCTCCCCGAGCACCTGGTACTGCTGCCTGGTGGCGTTTATGTAAGCGAATGGCCTGATTTTCTCGATGTCTGGTTTGCCGTCAGTAAGGCAGCTTTCGCTAATATAGGTCTGCTCAATGCCGCCGATGACAAGCGCATGGCTCCCCAGGTTCAGGATGTGGGCTACCTTACATTCCAGATTGATCGGGCACTGCTCGATGAGAGGAGCGGTCTTCAGTCTGCCATAGAATACGGTAAACTGACACACGCCAGCCTTATTTACTTCAGAGCCGGAGATAATGCCGCAGTAATCGGTTTCCTTTACCAGGTCGCTGGAGGGTATATTGACGGAGAAGGTCAGGTTTTGCCGGATGCCCTTACCGGTATAACGCGGGTGTTGCAAGGCTACCGCAATCATCGGCGGTTCGCTGCTGGCTATGCCGCACCAGGCAACCGTGGTGAAGTTCGCTTCACCGTCAACATTGGCGCCGACCAGCGTTGCCGGTGTAGGGTACAACAGCGTTCGCGCACCCATAGTCACTTTACTCATGTTCGTTCCTCCTCTAAACCTTTCTCTGCTTCAAAGGTCTTTTAGAATTGTAGTCAATTCTACGACGGATGACAAACCAATACTATAACCCGGATGTCACGGTATTTTCAGTTACCTGAGACGTAGTAAGATATGAAATAGTCATACCTGGGCTTTATGCCCATAGTGTATAATGGAAGAAACAGAATAAATAATGGTAAAGGAGTCATGACTATTGCCGTGTACAGAAGCCTATCTGGATATCGAGACAACGGGTCTTTCCTCCTGGGACTGTGAAATCACCGTAATCGGTGTTCACCTCTACAACGGTATTGATAAACGGTTTATTCAACTGGTAGGGGAAGCGATAACCGCTGATAGCGTGCTTCAAGCCCTGCACGGCGTAGAGGTCATCTATACCTATAATGGCAGCCGGTTTGACCTGCCTTTTATTGCCAGTCGGCTTGGTATTGACCTGGCGCTACAATTCCGGCACCGGGACTTGATGTATGACTGCTGGAGCAATGGACTCTACGGCGGATTCAAAGCGGTGGAACAACAACTCGGTATAGACCGGCGATTAAAGGGGATGAACGGCTTTGATGCGGTGAGGCTGTGGTGGAAATATGTAAATGAATATGACCAGGACGCGCTCACTACCTTATTGGAGTATAACAAGGAAGATGTATTGAATTTAAGGGCGCTGAAAGAAAAGCTGCCTCCAGATTTCTAATTCATCTTCAGCAAGGTCGATTAGTTGACCCGGAGTCTTGGTATTGACTGCGGTATTATTGAACAGAATGTCAACGGTACCGAAGGTAGCTACTGCCTGCTGTACCAGAGCGTCTACTCCCGTTTTCCGGCTGGTATCAACCTGTGTGGCGAGGGAGCGCCGTCCGAGTTGCCGTAATTCATTATCCCGGGTAAGTCCGTACCCACCCGTTCTTAAAGGTCGCAATGCTGTTTATAGTTCTCCTCGAAGGTCGGTGCGTTGGGTGGCATCAACCAGTACCTGAGGGGTTTTTCTGCATAGCTTACCTTACCGTTCTCCAGTCGGGTGGTAATAAATTTCTCCCACTCCGGCGGGTCGACCTCAGGGTAGTCCAGCCTCCAGAAGTCCAGCAGCTTACTGCTCGCCTTGCGGCCGAGCGAAGCGTACATTATTATCTTACCCACGGTAAGTCGGGATAATACCTCCAGGGTGCGCCATAGCTCGTGAGGATTCCTGGCGCAGGCTCGGACTGCTTCACTCTCCTGAATGCTGTCCAGCCACTTCAGTCCCATTTTCAGCATTTCCTCACTTTTATACTCACCGCAGTAGTCCTGCATGATTCTGCTGATGCCGGCTTGCAGTTCCTTCCAGCCTGTTCCATCCTTTCGCCTGACCGGAGCGTAGACGCGGTTCTTCTCCCGCTCTACCTGATTCCGGTCAGTATCCGGCAGGGTAGCTTCGCGGGCATAGCCGGCTGCCTTCCTGCCGGCGTAACGCCCGCTGGTGGCGGCATAGGTGTGACTTAAGTAACCTACAATCTGGTTCCCGGCAGCATACAGTCCTTCCAGATTGGTGCGTAGATCCCAGTCGACTATCAGCCCTCCGCCGTATACAAAGGCAACGCTTCGCCACTGTGGCGGACCGTAGCCGAACCACCAGGGCCCGAACCAGCCGGCAGACTCCGGAGGCATTACATTCGCCTGGAGCATATCCTTATCCGGGTCAAACCCGGCCCGGGTATAGTTGTGATATATCGGGATGCGGGTCTTGCCCTCGTTGCCCACCATGAGGCCGAATATAGCCCTCCGCTCATGCTCCGGCATGCCGGGCAAATCAGCGTAGAAAGGAAGCTGATATTCTCCCCTCTCGATGCGCTCGGCCAGGTCCGGGATGAGCGACGGGGTGCGGGTCTCGTAATGATAGCCGAAAGGGTCATTAAGGATGAGTTTTTGTCCCGGCGCCAGGTGGAATCGCTCGGATACCGTTTTCAGAATCCTCCCGTCACGGTCTACCCAGGGGACTTCCTTGCCATTGGCATCGACTATCGTGCAGCCAAACCAGGTATTATGGGCATTGCCGGTACCGTAAGGGGGCCAGCGGAAACCACCCGAAATAAGCGTGCTTCTCTCCATGAGAGCGAACTCAGCACCGGCCTGCCAGGCCATGGCGTGACCATCTCCGGAGTTATTGGGGTCATCGTGCTCACAGGCAAGCCCCTGCAACTCGGTGTTGAATATCCAGATTCGAAGGGGCTGACCGGTGGTGAGTACCGTGGCTTTTGCCTTGAATGTGTAGAATTCGCCGGTGCGTACATTAACCCCGGTAGCCCCGATGACCCTGGCGCCAGGCTTGCCTCCGTCGGTGAGCAGGCTGGTCGCCATAACATGCTCATACATTGCCACTCCCAGCCGCTTGCACTCCTGGTACAGACTGGCCTTGACGTTTATACCCTGGACGCGGAGCATGTGTCTGCCATCGTAGTCATAGGCAAACATCAGCTTCGTTTCATCATCCCGGAATTCGGCGCCGACAAATTCATCATCCACATCGCGGATCTTCATCCCCCACTGCTCCATGTCGAGCAGGGCATCCCAGCTTTCTTTAGCTTCGATGTAGCGCACGTGTCCGGAGCCGTATCCTTCGGCGAGCTGCGTTCCCAGCCTGTCCCTCACCTCGGTGACTTCTTCGGCGGTAACGCTGGAGCAGGGATTGCTAAAGGCATTATGCCAGTGGTCAACTCCGGTACCTCCCGAGCCGCTGCGATATATTGAAGCCTTATCCACGATGGCGACTTTTACTCCCCGTCTGGCGGCATTGATTGCGGCATGGCAGCCAGAAATCCCGCCACCGAGGACGAGCACATCAGCGCTCACCTCGTTCTCCTTCCCGTACTGTACGGGGTAGGGCCACTCAACCATTTCCCCTCCGGCTGGTTCCTGGTAGCTGGACAATTTTCACCTCCATCATTTATCTCCAATGATAGTATCTGAAGTGGTCTCCAAAGCAGGCGGAGCGGTGACAATGCGTAACCGGCAGTCTGGATACCAGTATGGATGCATTATACATTACTTTATTGGCCTGAGGCTATTTCGAATGGTGAAGCGCTTCCCCCTGGCTGGTTCCGTTACGCTGGTGATAGCTGCCAGCGTTATCCCCAGCTCACTATCAGCGGCGAACGTTTTTCCGGTGAGACGGTCACCGCGTTCCGGGGACAGACCTCCAGACACCAGCCACACAGCGTGCAGTCTTCAGGATAGGTGATGACTGCCTGCTTGCTTTTCCGGTCCATCCTGAAAACATCCGCCGGACAGCTGGTAACGCATATCCCGCAACCGTTGCATAGCTCAGGGTCAATCCGCTCAATCGCCATTTTGGGCTCCTTGTCAATAGCAATAGAAAAGGGGTGTTCACCCCGCTTACTCCCCGGGGAACCGGAAAGGGTATCTCTGTTCATAGGGAATTGCCAGGTCTGGCCACCACTCCCGGGGGATGGGTACCCTGGAGAGTTTCATCCGGCCGTCTTCCTTTTTCAGCTTTATCCATGCCAGCCAGTTGGGGTCATCTCTCCGGGGATAGTCCTCCCGGTAATGGTTCCCCCGGCTTTCCGTCCGGAAAAGTGACGACCGTAGCCTCATCTCGGTGTTCAGTACCATGCTGCTCGTCTCGTGGGCGAGGCGCAGCTCATGCGGGTCCCGGGCGAACATTCCGGGTACCAGGTGGTCCTTCAGGAACTCGACCAGGGTAAGGGCTGCCTGCAACCGCTCTGCGTGCTTGATATACAGGATGAAGTACGGCATCATGGTGTTCTGCAGTACCTGAGTTACCCACCTCGGGCTGAATCCGCCCCGGCGCTCCGCAGGCATATAGACAAACTCCCTTGCCCGTTTTAGCTCAGCTTTGTCAATTGCTGGTTTTTCCACCTGCCGGGCGTAGCTGGCAGCCGACATTCCCGCTCTGGTGCCGGTAACGGAAGAGCCGGCGAGAGATGAACCGCCCACGGCGTAGGCAGCGCCGTTCTGCATGTCGCCCAGGGCATCACCGGCGGCGTAGAGTCCGGGCAGGCTGGCGGCACAGTTGCCATCCGCCGGCCATATACCATCGGCTTTGCGCAGGGACATGCCGAGGGCAGCCCCGCCGACCACTGGTGTCACGTCACCCGAACCGGAGTCCTCGAATATCGGTGCCCGACCGGCATGAGCTTCGAACTCCAGCGCCAGGTAGGTGAAGGGATACGTTGATGCTCCCAACGGACGGTCTGGTATCTCATTACCTTCCGCATTGACCAGCCGGGTGAAGGGCCCCCGGTGGCCGGGGGTAAGTCCCCTGCGCCCGGTCGGCGGCTTTCGGCGGCCAATTAGACCGGGGTCGTCAGCCCTGGTGAAATGGGTATCAACAAACTCCTTGCCGGTTATCTCAGCGCCTGCCCGGTAGGCCATCGCCTCGCCGTCACCGGTCAGCTGGGTGAGTGGGGGATACCCGGCCGGTTTCAAGCCACACGCCCCGACGCACAGCACCGTCGCCCTGGCTTTGAAGATATAGAGGTCATAGCTTTCCAGGGGAAAACCGACGGCGCCTGCAATCCCGCCGTCCTGTTTCAGTAGCTCGGTGACCATGATTCTATCCATGACCTTGACCCCGCTCTTTATCACCTGCTTTCTCAATACCTGCATAAAAGTGTGGTCTTCAAAGAAAAGCGCTTCAGTGACACCGCGAAACATGGTTCGCCGCACCGGCTCACCGTCTTCGCCCTTCTGGAATCTAGCACCCCATGAGAGGAGGTCCTGGTAACGGGCATACGACTCCTTCATTGTAATTTCGGCCCATTCCCGGTTATTGACATACTCACCGGTGGTATTCACGTAGTCCATCCAGGCATCAAGGTTATGGCCCCACCCGGGATTGAAGACCATGAAGCCGGTCGCATAGGGGGTCTGGCCTGACCGGCCAATATAGCCCTTATCTACCAGGGTTACCGTTACTCCCTGCTCACTCGCTTTGATTGCCGTGAAGCAACCGGCAATGCCTCCTCCGATAACCAGAACGTCGGTTTCAACCACATTCTCCGCTGGCATTGGGCATTCTCCTTTCCCGAAGCATGGCTCATTCCGTAGTGACGCAGATGGTTGAAGTATCTTGTCTTGCTCACAGCAGCATTTGTCTGATACTATGCAACTACTTTACGCAGTCGAAACGGCCTTTGTCAACAAAGGCTCGGTCAGCGGGTTTTTACCTTTAATCACTCCTGTTTCGGCTGGCGGAGAGGATGCCGGGCTGACTGGTCTCCAGGTGGCGTCATTCTATGCTATAATTGGGGCTGGCAAAAACGAGTAATCTAAAAGGTCGTATCGAAGCGTTCGTTAACGGTAACCAGGAAGAGATTTACGGTGGATAATCAACATATCCGGACATTCTCCACTAACGAACCACGGTTCTCTTATAGCTATGTCGTGGTGGCGGCAGCCCTGTGTATCATGGTGGTCTCGTTCGGCACCCGGGTTGCCTTTGGTGTCTTCTTCAAACCGATGCTCACCGATTTCGGCTGGACCCGGGCGATGACTTCGGGCGCCGCCTCGGTATCCACGGTCATCGAGGGGCTTCTGGGTATTGTCATGGGTGGTCTGAATGACCGACTTGGACCCCGGGTGGTGCTCACCTTTTGCGGCTTCTTTCTGGGGGCAGGCTATCTGCTGATGTCACAGGTTAGCTCTCTCTGGCAGATTTACCTCTTCTATGGGGTAATGGTAGGTATTGGCATGAGTGGTATTATTGTCCCACTACTGTCAACCGTCTCCAGGTGGTTTGTGGAGAGGCGGGGGATGATGACGGGCGTGGTCATGAGCGGCTTCGGGATTGGGTCGCTGGCAGCGCCGCCGGCGTCAAGCTGGCTTATCTCCATATATGACTGGCGGGTGTCTTACCTGATTCTCGGCGGCATCGTACTGGTGGTCATTATCGTGGCTGCCCAGTTCCTGAGGCGCAACCCGGTCCGGCGGGAACGACCGGTCTACAACGCCGGGACAGTGACGGAGCGGGAAGTGACCGCGGGAACTGAGGGGTTTTCCCCGGCGGAGGCAGTCCGCACCCGGCAGTTCTGGCTGGTTATTGCCATGTACCTCTGTACCGGCTTCTGTTTTTCGACCATGATAGTGCATATTGTGCCTCATGCCACCGACCTGGGAATCTCCGCCGCCACGGCAGCCGTGATTCTGGCGGTGAGCGGCGGAACAAGCATTGCCGGTAATCTGGTATTGGGCAGTGCCGGCGATCGGAGCGGGAACCGGCCGGTTTATTTTATCGGTTTGATTTTAATAGCGGCTGCTTATTTCTGGCTGACACCGGCTGCAGAAGCCTGGCAGCTTTACCTGTTTTCATCGGTTATTGGCTTTGCCTGTGGTGGTTGCGTCGCGTTACAGCCGTCGCTGGTCGCCGGGCTTTTCGGGCTGAAGTCGCATGGTTTACTTTTCGGGATTGCCGGTCTCGGCCATACCACCGGGGCGGCGCTGGGTGGTTTTCTGGCCGGATACATCTTTGACGTGACCGGCAGCTACCAGACAGCGTTTATTATCTGTGCCGCCGTCGCCATTATCGGCCTGATACTCACCGCCGCACTGCACCCGCTCTCCACTGAGCGGGTAAAGCTATAGGCGGATTAAGTCCACGCTGGTTGCTGTTTACACGGTGACTTGTGATGAACCGTAACCTCTTATTGGTCAATAACGGTTTTCTTTACGAATGCCCGTTAAAAACTCCCTCAGCAGGATGTCCGCCCCCGTGCCCCGTACTCTTCCTGTCCCGGACCATCAACATGCCTGTGCATAACCACTTTATCGCCCGCAAACTGTGAAAGAATTGTCATTAAGTGACACTATTGACATTATTATTATCTTGTGTTATAAATTGGCAAATAGAGTGAAATTTGGAGGCTAGGAAGATGCTAAAGACTAACCCTGCGATTAGATTTGATGCCAAGAAGACCTGGGAGACCTACTGTGGTCTCCTTGAC
>CAYXWH010000029.1:0-22080 GCA_964468755.1 uncultured Dehalococcoidaceae bacterium | reverse complement strand
TGGGACGGTTCTGACCAGCCCCGAAGTGCCCTGCGCCGCCATGGCACCCAGATTGTGGGTACGGGCAAGCTCCAGACAGGTCTTCCCGCCACGTTCCGGTAGCGGCAGACCGGCGGCACCGTCAATAATCAAAACACAGTATTTCATACTTGTTTCCGTTCTTTCAGTAACCCTCCCCCTTTATCCCCCTCCCTTTAGAAGGGAGGGGGAAAGATTTTTGGAGAGGGGCTTCGCCCCTCTCCGACTTCCCCCTGTATCTCTAAGGTCCGGGCTTCGCCTTTCTCAGATACTCCTAAACTAAGGGTTTGTGCTCGTAGATTTGGTTATAAGCCTTCTTAAATTTCTTACGCAATACAGATTCATCACTTACCGGCTTTTCAGTCTCAAGCTGATGTAAGTAACCATTCGGTTTATAAACTGAATCAACTATGTCCTCAACCAGGCTCCATATGGATACATGAAAACGAAACTCTCCTTTACCTTCTTTATTACTCAAAGTCTCTATACTTAGATGCTTAGCTCTAGCTTCATGTTCTATTGCCCAAGAGTAAAAACCGTCCTGTATTTTACCCTTTAAGTTGCTATATTTACCTTCCGAAGTGTCGATGTTAATGCTCGGATTGGGCTGCGCCAGATGAACAATTTTGTGCCGGAACACCTGTTGCAACAAAATAGCCTTCTCAGCGGGATACCTCATAACTTCAGTCATGTAATCCTTCGATTGTTTAGTGCTATTATCTTCCGCATTTCCTTTGTAGAGCGCCCCTAAAAGGTCAATCGTAGAAAAGCAATAGAGTAAAGCCGGGAAAGGAGCATATTGTGAATCTTCACATTTAGCGAGGCAACATCGTCTAACATCATTCTGCAAAGAATCGGTGCGTTCTTTCAGCAATTGCCTTGCATAGTATAATACTTCGTTTAACTCCACATCCCCCTCCTCCATTTGCCGAATCAGACCGGCAAGTGTATAATATCGCTGTCGGGGCGTAGCGCAGCCTGGTTAGCGCGCCGCGTTCGGGACGCGGAGGTCGGCAGTTCAAATCTGCCCGCCCCGACCATACCACCAACCACCCCACCTCGACCCATTATAGTCTCTATGTTCCGTTGCTTTCAACAGACGTGCCGCCCGGTTTCTGTTTGCCTTTGGTAGCTGATACTACCTCCCCACGGGCTAATGTGTTAAATCCCTCCCGGTCTCCCCTATATTAAAGGGAGAAGCTATGCCCACACGGTGAGTTTCAGAGAGGCAAAGCCTCTCTTTTCTTTTCCCTCCCCCTCTCCTTTTAAGGAGAGGGGGACACAGGGGGTGAGGTCACCTTATTCTATAAATACGGGGATACTATGGGGAAAGGGGGAAGGTATTTTTTTGAGCCTCTTTCTTATCTTTTCCCACCCAGGCCACCCCCGCACCATCTGAGGCTTATCCCGCAGTGTTTTCCCCCTTTGCCAAAGGGGGATTAAGGGGGTAAGGTTAAGATATCTTAATAACTTCACCAGAACAGAACCGCCACCCGCCTATTCTCTCGATGGGATAAAAGTCACAGACACCCGCCGTTTTTCCCGCCTATAATCGGACAGAATGCAAATAGTGCCCGACCACCGCGGAGAAGGAGGTGAGTGGCATGTATAATAAATGTCCCGGTCAAAGCAACCGGAACCTGCGGGCCGAGTTACACAAGTGCCCCGACTGTGATTACGAGGTTGAAATATTTTCCGACGAAGTCAGCCGCAAATGCCCGAAGTGCGGCACCAGGGTCTACCGGGAAAAGACGCCTAGCTGCACTGAGTGGTGCGCGTCGGCGCGGGAATGTCTGGGGGAGGATAGGTGGCGGCAACTCATTGAAGAGGGGATCATCGGTAGCAACCGGGAGACATCATGACCGGGAAGTTACTGAGAAAAGTCGTGAAAATTGACAAAGCGAAAATGGACGGCGATAGTGGCGTGGCAAGCTCAAGTCAGCTGACCAGCCAGCCGTTTGCCCAGCTCAAAGGCATCCGCCAGTGCCGTGGGGTGCTGTTTAATCTCCCCCCGCTTATCAATGCCACGGACAAGCAGCTCATCAACATACTCCACATCAACCGCCTGGAAAAAGTATTTTATCGTTAGCACCGGGCCTTCGAACAGCCGGGCACCACTGGTTGCGCCAACGGCGATAAAGGCGCCCTTCCGCCCGGTCTTTTCCGGAGTTTGCTTGAGTATATACTTCCTGGCCCATAGCGCCTGGCAGCGGTCGATAAGTGCCTTAAGCTGGGCACTGACACTGTAGAAGAAAATCGGCGAAGCCACGATAATGCCTTCGGCACCGGTAAGCCTGGAATAGATATCGTCCATGTCATCTCTAATAACACAGTTGCCATCCCGCAGACAGCCGTAGTACTCCCGGCAGGGGGCTATCTTGAGCTTATCCACAATGATTTTTTTAACTTCCGCCTGCTGGCTCCGGGCACCGCGCAACGCCTCATCCACCAGCAAATCGGTATTGCCCTTTATTCTCGGGCTGCCCATAATTGCCAGTATTTTCACCAGTACCTCCGCTCGGCTGGTCGTAAAAATAACCTCTACCGCCACTCAGCCCTATAGTATGATAACCGCCGGCGACATCTTAATCAAGCCGTTGCTCATGGGTACTGATAATCAATCAATAGCAGCATGGCTGACCGGCCAGCTTGACAAAGCCCGGGGTGGCAACTATGATAATAATTCCACTATATATAGCTCGACCTCAGCAGCCAGAGTACCAGTCATTTCCGAGTAACCTAATAGTAAGGAGGGGGAAAAAATGACATACACAGCCAACGATTACAGCCATCTCATCGGTATGGACGGTTTCAGTGAAACACTCCTCAAAAACCACTTTTCCCTCTATCAGGGCTACGTCACCAACACCAACAAACTCCACGACCTGCTGAGTACCAAACCCAAAGACGCTACCCAACCGGAATATGCCGAACTGAAGCGGCGCTTTGGCTTCGAGTTTAACGGCATGCGTCTCCATGAATACTATTTTGAGAACCTGGGCGGGAAAGCCCCGCCGGACAAGTCCGGGACTTTTGCCCAAAAGGTAGCTGGCGCCTACGGCAGCTATGAGGCATGGGAACAGGACTTCCGGGCTACCGGAGCCATGCGCGGTATCGGCTGGACGATACTCTACCAGGACCCGGTCAGCGGTACCCTGTTTAACCAGTGGATAAACGAGCATGAGGTCGGTCACCCCGCCGGCTGCCAGCCCATCCTGGTTATGGATGTCTTCGAACACGCCTTCATGACTGACTACGGACTGAAACGGGCCGACTATATTGCCGCCTTTTTCCAGAACATTAACTGGGAAGTGGTCCAGAGCCGGCTTCGCTGAGACGACCAGGCCGTTCCGAATTAGTGTGCCTGTGCCGTGGTGCTGCGGGACAGGGCTTGAAATCGTGTCGACGACAACTGCCCATTAACAGCGCCAGCCGCGTACCGATAATTAATCCGGTTTGACAATGGTCAACCGGTATGGCTAAAATACCTAGAAATTCGAGGTATCCGGATAGCTAGTGCCAGAGCGAAGATGGCAGCATCAGGCAGGCTGGCGGAAGGGAAGGAAAGACTACCATGTCGAAAGTCACTATTATGACTGACCGGGTCGCCGGCATTCCTCCAGAACTTGCCGAAGAATATAACATCAAAATGGTGCCCACCGCCAGCATTGTCTATGACGGGCATATCTACCTGGAGGGATCAACCATCAATGCGATGCAGGCCTATGACCTGCTCCGTGAGGACCCGGACAAGTTCACCACCGCGGCAATGTCCCCGGCCTTCCTGCTCGATGCCTATCGAGAATTAAGCAAACCAGCCCAAGAAATACTATTTATCACTATATCTTCAGCGCTGAGCGCTCTGTCCAAATCAGCCATTATGGCGGTAGACCTCCTTAAAGAGGAATCGCCGGAAGCCAGGATACGGGTCATGGACTCCCGGAATGCCGGCAGTGGCCAGGGACTGGTGGTTATGGCCGCCGCCCGGGCTGCCGCGATGGGAATGGACCTGGAACAGGTAACCCGTATTGCCGAGCAGGCCCGACAGAAGACGGGCACGTTAATCCTGCTGGATACCATACGCTACATCTACCGCGCCGGCCGTGCCCCGAAGCTGGTTTCCGTGGTCGGCTCAATGCTCGGCGTGAAACCGTTAAGCCGGATGAGTGACGCCGGAGAGCTTAACCCGGCCGGGGTGTCCCGCACCCGAAAGGGCGGCGTCAAACGGATGCTGGGCATGATTAGAGAAGACGCCGGCACTGATGTCCTCCATTTCATGGTGATGCACGCCGCCGCCCCGGGACTAGCTGAGGAACTCGGCGAGCATATAAAGAATGAGTTCCACTGCCTCAGCATGGTAATCTCCGAGTTTAGCCCGGTGATGGGTTACGCCACCGGCCCGGGGACATTGATTGTCGGCTTTCACCCGGAGCTGGACTTCGGCAAGCGGTAAGACGCTGGCCGGCGAATCACACCGCCGGCTGCTCGCCATTCAGGAATCTCATCAGGAGGCGGTGAAAGGCACGCCGGTGCTGCCGGTGTGGGGCATGTCCGTAGCCGAAAAAAACTTTCAAACTCGCCTCAGGTATCAGCTCCCTGGCTTTCCGTGCTGAAGCCAGCGGTAAATACGGGTCAAGCTGTTTCCAGACAACGAGCGTGGGTACTCGCAAATTGGGCAACCGGTCAAGGCATATCCAGTGCGGGTCTTCACCTTCTCCGGGCAGCAGAGCCGGGTATGGATTCGGTCGTCCCAGGAACTTGCGTATATGCCATAACCCGGTACCCAGCCAGTTACCCCAGTGACTAATCCGGCTGAACCCCAGGGTGTCGATGAGCACCAGCTTGCTGACTATTTCCGGGTATAACAGGGCAATATCCAGGCATACCCTGCCCCCCAGCGAATGCCCCACCAGGGCCGGGGAAGCCAGGCCCAGACCCTGAATAAAGTCCCGGGTAGACGCCACAAAGTCCCGTAAGTAATAGGCATCCTTCACCCGGTCGCTCTGACCATAGCCTAACATATCCGGTGCATAGAGGCTGTAGTCAGCGGAAAGGGTACCCATTGTGGCAATCCAGTCGGTGGAGTCGCTGGCACCGCCATGCAACAGCACCACCGGCGGCCCGTCACCCGCCTTCAGGTAGTGTACCCGTTGCCCGTCAACAGTGCACTTTCGGCTTTCAATAACGCCCGGCATTGCGCGCTATTTCCCTTTTCCGGCACGGGATGCCTCCGCCCGAACAAAAGCAAGGAACTCTTCCAGCAATCGACTCACAATCCTTCCCGTACGATAAATGCAGTAGAAGTCCCGACTGAAGTATAGCCCGCTTACTTTCACCGTGCGGATGGTGCCGAGGGCCAGACTTCGTTTAATCGCCAGACTGGAGACAAAGGCGATACCCGCTCCCGCCTCAACCGCGGAAATCACTGCTTGACTGGTGCCCAGAACCAGTTTGGCGGACCAGTGCCTGAGGCTAAAACCCTCCCGGGCAAGGAGTGCCTCCAGATTTCGCTGCGTCCCGGACGTTTCTTCACGAAAGATAAAGGACTCCTTTTCCAGGTCCGTTAACGAGACTTCCTCCCGTCCGGCAAAGGGGTGCTCGGGAAACACAATAAGCACAATCTCGTCGCCGGCTACCGGGAACGACTCCAGTTCCCCGCCATCCGGCGCCAGTCCGCAGAAGCCCACGTCATAGCTGCCGGCCTCTACCTGATGGATAACACTCAGCGAGTCGGAAACCGCCACCTGTGCCTTTACCGCCGGATGCAACGTCCTGAATTCGGACAGAAGCGGCGACAGCAAACATTCACCCGGAATGGTGCTGGCAGCAATGAGTAGCTCTCCGGTTACGTCTTCGCGTAACTCATCAAGGTCCTGATGCAGGCGTTCCCATTCCTCACCAACCAGCCCGGCAAACCGCAGCAACCGCTTGCCGGCGACGGTAGGGGTAATAGTCCGCTGCGTTCTATCAAATAACCGCACGCCAAGCTCCCGCTCCAGCTTCTGTACCTGAAACGACACTGCCGGCTGGCTGATATTCAGCTTCTTGGCGACTTCCGAGAAGCTGCCCAGTTTCACCACTTCAAGATAGGTCCTTAAATAATCAAGGTTCATCTTTACTATAAATATATTTTATATTGATATAAAATATTACTTATGTTATAATTTGCCGTAACTATTTTAGGATAGCACCGCCAGACCATCAAGGCAACCCACCGGTGAGTGAACCGGGACTGCCCCGGAGATGGTGGCTATATAATCGAAAGCGTGAATAAGCGTCAGGATACTCAGGAAAGGAGAGAGCTTGAAGCGTATCTGGACACCACGGGCATGGATTGTCCTTTCCGGGATTGTTTTCGGGGTTCTGGCGGCGTTGATGACCAACTGGGGCAATCCGCCCAACATGGGCATTTGCGTTGCCTGTTTTTTACGTGATATTACCGGCGCCCTGGGACTGCACCGCGCAACAGTGGTGCAGTCCCTCCGGCCGGAAATCATGGGCTTCGTACTGGGCGCCTTCATTACCTCATATTCTTTTGGCGAGTTCCGCCCCCGTGGCGGTGCGTCACCGTTGGTCCGCTTTTTCCTGGGCGCTCTGGTCATGATCGGCGCACTGGTGTTTCTGGGGTGCCCTATCCGCATGATGATGCGCCTGGCCGGCGGTGACCTCAATAGCATCCCCGGTCTGGCGGGGATAGTCGCCGGAGTACTGGCCGGCATTTTCTTCCTGAAGCGGGGCTTCAACCTGGGACGCGCCAGCAGAATGCGCACCGTAGCCGGCTGGGTCATGCCGGCGCTCATGGTAGGACTGCTACTCCTCGCCATTTTCCAGCCCGGCTTTATTTTTACCAGCGATAAGGGACCGGGCGCCATGTTCGCGCCGCTGGCGGTGGCGCTGGTGGTGGGGCTGCTGGTCGGCTTCCTTGCCCAGCGGACGCGGATGTGCTTCGTCGGCGCCTGGCGCGACGTTTTTCTGGTCAGGGACTTCTACCTTATCAGCGGGGTAGTCGCTTTCTTTATCGCCGCCCTGATCACCAACTACGCGGTCGGCAACTTCGGAGCCGAAGGTATCTACCACTGGGGCTTTACCGACCAGCCGATAGCTCATAACGACCATCTATGGAACTTCCTGGGTATGGCTCTGGTCGGCCTGGCGGCAACACTAATCGGCGGTTGCCCGCTGCGCAACCTGATACTAACCGGCGAGGGGGATAACGACGCCGGAGTAACGGTTCTGGGATATATCGTGGGGGCTGCCTTTGCCCATAACTTCCTGCTCGCCTCAAGTCCGGCGGGCACCGGCACCTGGGGACCGGTGGCGGTTATCGTCGGCCTGGTGTTCTGTGTGGCAGTCGGCTTCCTGATGACCGAGAGACTAAAATAGCCGGAGTCAAAGATGGCATTTATGAAACGCAGGCAAAAAACAGCTTTCGAAGGCGGCGGCCTGGTGCTTTTCTCCGAGGTAACTGACGCCATGAGGGCAGAGAAAGCCCTGAGCAAGGCAGGCTATACCCTTAAACTGGTGGCACCACCACCCCATCTCCGCAAAGGGTGTGACCTGGCACTGGAAATAAACTTGGTGGAGAAACCCGGTATCGAAAGGGTGCTCGAGGAACGAGACATCAACTACGTAAGTGTGACCCCGCTGAAGGCGGGCACTTCCAGGCTACTGGAATTCGCCACGGTAACCGATTTCGGGAAATGGGTGATGGTCAAATCCGCCAATATGAAGCTCACCTTCGACAAAGAGACCGGTACCATCGTCAATACCTCCGGCGGTGGCTGCCCCGATATTCCGTTTCTCCACAGCGAGCTAATCGATAAGCCGCTGAACAGAGCGCCACGTCCCCGGGATATCGGCTTTACCCTCTGCGCGCTGATGCTGGATAACGCCCTTGATGAATCCATAACCATTTACCAGGGAGAGAAAGAACCATGATGCTCATTGCCGGAACCATTCCCAATAAAGACCTGCCCCTTACCCTGGGAGAGGTAAGGTCAGACGGCGAACTGCTGATTGCCGACGGGCAGCGCATCCCGTGCACTCAAGGGACCGGAGCCATGATAAGCGCGGCGTTGACCACCACCGAATACCTGAACCTGGAGGCACCGCGGGTGCTGGTTGCCGGTGATACCGGCCAGGGTAAGGGCAGCCGAGAGATTTACCGGTACCTCATCGATAACATAGCTGAGCTTTCGCCGGAGGTGCTGGCACTGCACTACTGCCTGCCGGATATGGCGCTGACCCGGCAGCTGTGCCAGGCAGCGGGCAAATGTGCTAAAAGACCGCTACTGATTGCCGACGCCGCCTCAATGTACGCCGCCAAAGCCGCCGGGCTTGCCCCGGAGTTCGATATTTTCACCCCGGACGCCGCCGAGATAGCGTTCCTGGCTGATGCCGAGGCCACCCACCCCGCCTACATTAACCGGCACCTTTTTGAGACGAATATAGCCAGAACACCAGGGCTGGTCTCCGCTGCGTACCGTAATAACGGCGCTGCCCATCTGCTCCTGGTCAAAGGAGCCACCGACTATATAATCAATGACGGTGACATAATGGCTACAGTAACCGAGCCGGACGTGCCGGTAATGGAAGCCATCGGGGGCACCGGCGATACCATTACCGGTCTGGTCACCGCGTTTACCTTCGCCGGTCTGGAGCCACACCGGGCGGCAACCATTGCCGCCCGTGCCAACCGTATGGCGGGGGAGCTTGCCCGGCCAACACCGGCCACCCGGGTAAGCGAAATTATTGCCCGGTTTCCTGCGGTATTCCGAAACTACCTCTGCCAGTGGAGTGGTGTTTGCCCTACGTAAGGAGTAAACTTAGGAGAGAAACCAATGATTGAAGTTGATGTCCGCGGCTTCTCCTGTCCTATACCGGTGGTGAGAACCAAAAAAGCCATGGAGGAAAATCCCGGGGAAGACCTGACCGTACTGGTAGAGACCGCCGTCTCCAGAGAGAACGTAACCCGACTGGCGGAAAGCAAGGGATACTCAGTTAAAGCTATCGAAGAATCCGGGGAATATCGCCTGACACTGGTTCCTCGGGGGAAATGAGGCTAGAATTATATTGAAGCAACTACCTGGATATACTGGCCCGGCAAGGCAAGCTGAAAGCGGGGGGATAACAAACGTGTCCAAAACTATTGATTCCCTGCTTGCCATCAGCCAGGACAGTAGAGTTCGAGGGGGTATGACAGCATGGATGATGAGGTAAGACCGCGCCTCACCGAGACCGTCCATGGTTCCGGCTGAGCTTGCAAAATAGGTCCGGGAGACCTCAATAAAGTGCTATCCAGACTGCCGCTCATCACTGACCCCAATTTGATTGCGGGCATAGAGAGGGCTGAGGACGCCGGCGTCTACCGGCTTACTGACGAGCTGGCGCTCATCCAAACCCTCGACTTCTTTACGCCGATAGTGGACAACCCCTATGACTTCGGACAGATTGCCGCCGCCAACGCGCTCAGTGACGTCTACGCCATGGGGGGCAAGCCACTTACCGCCATGAATATCGTCTGCTTCCCGGAAAAGACCATGGATATCACTATCCTCAGCGACGTCCTTACCGGTGGCCTGGACAAGATGCGTGAGGCGGGGGTGCTTCTGGTGGGCGGGCACAGCGTGGAAGACCCCGAGCTGAAGTACGGGCTGTCCGTCACCGGCACCATCCACCCGAAACAGGTAATCTTCAATACCGGCGCCCGAACCGGTGACCGGCTCATCCTGACCAAGCCATTGGGCACGGGCATTATCAGCACTGCCCTGAAGGGCGGTGCTGCTGATGAGAAGTCGGTAGCCGCTATCACCGCGTCGATGGCAGCATTGAACCGGACAGCCGCTGAACTCATGCAGGAGACCGGGGTGAATGCCGCTACCGATGTGACCGGCTTCGGACTGCTGGGACACGCCGGCGAAATGATTAACGGGACTGATGTCAGCATGGTCATCAACTCATCAGCCGTCCCCTTTTTCCCGGAAGCCAGGGGGTTCGCCGATATGGGACTCGTCCCCGCCGGACTTCACCGCAACCGGGAGTTCCGCCGGGACATGGTGGTAATAGACGAGAAGGTCCCTCACTACCTTGCCGATATTCTCTTTGACCCCCAGACCTCGGGAGGTCTGCTTATCGCCGTGCCCGCAGCCAGGGCTGAAGCGCTGCTCAAGAAGATGCGTGACTCGGGCGTCACCGGGGCCGCCATCATCGGCGAGGTGGTGGCTGAGCCGAAGGGGAAAATACTGGTGAGATAGTGCCAGCCGGATCCGTGTCTTCTGAATGGTATGTTTAACGTCCGCCGAAGCCTCCGCAACCCACTTGGCAAATCAATAAAGTATGGTATAATGAGCCAAATCCGAGGAATATGAGGAGGTGGCAGCGATGGAAGTGAACATTGGCTGGTTTACCATACTCGGCTTCGCCTTCGGTCTCGCCGCCGTCATACGCTGGATTTACCAGGACATCACCACCTACACCAGCCGCCCCCGACTGATAATCTCCCACGGACCCTTCGCCATTAACTGGCAGTCAATCGATACGGAAGAGACCCGGCGGTTCGTCCACTTCGAGGTAAAGAGCCAGACGCAGTTAGCTCGCCACTGCCTGGCCAAAGCCAGAATCATTGAGCATCCCCCCGAAGTAACCATCCTGCAAAAAGAGCTCCCCCTGCACTGGGCTGACACCCCCTACAGCACGATAAGCACCGAGATGGAGCCGGTGGAAATCGGCACTGAGCCGAGACGACTTGACATCGCGTTTACAGTATCCAACCATAACAGCCTGGCCTGGGTTGCCATGCCCCTCGCTCTTGCCACCCCCGGGAAAGTCCCCCAGGCAACCCTGCCTCCCGGCGAATACACCCTGGATATTATCATCTCCTGCGAAAACGGTAAAGGCGATACCAGGCGAATAAAACTGGTCTCACCACACGACTGGGAGGAGCTGCAAGCGGAGCCGGTTAACCGGTGAACGATACTGCCTCCTCATCGGCACCGTTAGAATAAACCCCTATGAGCTGCTGAAACGACCTGAGCCACCGGAATAGAGCCTTGCGCCGCTGACATACGACAACACCAAGCCTGGATGTTTACTCTATCGTCACCACATTCAGCGACCAAAACCTATTGACAAAACGAAACATGGGCATTAAGATATGCAAAAATAGCAAAACGATATATCAGGATATATCTTTTCTTACTGGAGCCAGCCATGTTTAATATGAACCGGTGGCACCGTCCCCCGCCGAGACATCACGGGGAACGACCCTTCCAAAAAGGAGACCTCAAATATATTATCCTTGACCTTATCCAGGAAAAACCGAGCTATGGCTATGACATTATTCGCGCCCTTGAAGAGCGCTCCGGCGGACTATATACGCCCAGTCCGGGGGCAGTATACCCCACCCTCCAGATGCTCGAAGAAATGGGCTATCTCAGTGCCACCAACCAGGATGAGAAGCGGGTCTACACCATCACCGATGAAGGCCGCCGCTTCCTGACCGAAAACAGGAATTTTGCCGACCAAATAAAGAAACAGTTGCGACATTGCTGGAACCCGGAAAATATCGGCGACGTAACCGAAACAATGGCTGAGTTCGGTAACCTGGGGCGATTGATTGACCAGCGCATCCAGCACCTGGATCCGGAAAAGAACCGGAAAATTCGAGAAATCATCTCCCGCGCCTACCGCGAAATCGAGGAAACAACCGACCGCGAGAATCCATGAAAAACCTGCTGAGACTGTCAGTTTTCGTACGGAAATACTGGCGACATCTTTTCCTGGCATTCGTCTGCCTGATCGCCACCACCGTATTCGGCCTGGCTGTCCCGTGGTTCATCCGGGAAGCCATCGATACCGTGATGATCCGGGGGGAGTACAGCTTCCTTATCGTGGCGGCAGGGGCGGTGGTAATAGCCAGTGCCCTGCGGGGCCTGTTTGCCTTCGGTAATCAGTACCTGGCTGAAGTCACCTCACAAAGAACCGTGTATGATATCAGGAACACCCTTTACGACCGGCTGCAACGGCTGAGTTTTGCCTACCACGACCAGACCCAGACGGGCCAGCTAATGTCGCGGGCTACTATCGACGTGGAAGCGGTACGCATGTTCCTCGGCAGGGGCTTATTGAGTATCGCCGAGACGGCGGTCATGTTCATCGGCATTACTGTTATTCTGGTGCTGATGAACTGGCCGCTGGCGCTGTTCTGCACGGTCTTTATGGTATTAATCGGTTTTCGGGCAGTCATTGTTGCCCGTATTCTCCGTCCCATCTGGCTCAAGGTTCAGGAGCTCCTGGGAGTCCTGAGCACCATACTCGAGGAAAATCTCACCGGGGTACGAATCGTGAAGGCATTCTCCAGTCAGGGGGTTGAAAGTCATAAATTCTCAACCCAGAGCCGGTTGCTTTACGATGAGCAAATCAATGCCGCCCGTAAAGTAGCCTTCAATATGCCCTTGATGGCATTCCTGGTCAGCCTGCCTACCGCCCTTATCCTGTGGTACGGTGGCCGGCAGGTGGTAGCCGGGGGCCTCACCATAGGCGAGCTGTCACAGTTTATCCTCTATCTGGGAATGCTGACCATGCCGGTCCGCCGACTGGGGATGGTGACCGCGCTGGCTTCCCGGGCGATATCAGCCGGACAGCGCATCCTGGAAATACTGGACACCAAATCCGCAATAGAAGAGAAGCCCGGAGCCGTTGAACTCGACCGCGTGGAAGGGCGGGTTTCCTTCGACAATGTCAGCTTCGGCTATGATTCATCACACCCGGTACTGAAGAATGTCAGTTTCACGGCACAACCGGGGCAATTGGTGGCGCTGGTGGGCAGTCTGGGTAGTGGCAAAAGCACCATTGCCCACCTTGTCCCCAGGTTCTATGACGTCACGGAGGGTGCTATCAGCATTGACAGTAGCGATGTCCGTGATTTGACCCTCGTGTCTCTCCGCAAGAATGTGGGCATAGTCCAGCAGGATATCTTTCTTTTCTCAGCCACAATCCGGGATAACATCGCTTACGGAGCCATTCACGCGGACATGAAACACATAGAGGATGCCGCCGCAGCCGCCCACCTTCACAATTTCATCCAGAGCCTGCCCGGCGGCTATGATACCTGGGTGGGAGAACGGGGCATCACCCTTTCCGGCGGCGAGAAACAGCGACTCGCCATCGCCCGCACCCTGCTCAAAGACCCGCGTGTCCTTATACTCGATGACTCTATGTCCAGTGTTGATGCCAAAACCGAGCGTCTTATCCGCAGCGCCCTGGCCAATCTGGTCAAGGGACGCACGACCTTTATTATCACCCACCGCCTCTCAATAATCCAGAACGCCGACCTCATTCTGATGATGGACGATGGCAGGATAGTAGAGCAGGGGAAGCATGAGGAACTCATGGCGAAACGGAGCCTCTACTCCCAGATATACCAATCACAACTCACTGCAGACCTGTATTCCGGCGAGGAGTTTGCTGAGGAGTAGTTATGTTTCACGGACCACCCGGTCAAGGCGGGCCAATGGGCCGACTCGGTAGCGCCCTCGACGATGAGATAACCGCCAAGGTGTACGGTCGAGGCGTGATTACACGACTGCCCAGATACCTGGCGCCGGTCAAAACATGGTTGGGGCTGGGAGCCCTGGGGATGGTGTTGCGTTCCCTGGGCATGCTGGCGCTGCCCTACCTGGTTGGTGTAGCTACGGACAGTTATATCCAGACCGGTGACCTCAGCGGTCTCAATAGTATCGTGCTCATATTTGTCGCTGCGGCACTTGCCATCTGGGCCGGACAGTATATGGAAACGCTCTACCTGTCCTACGCCGGCCAGTCGGTGCTCTACCGGATGCGGACCGAGTTGTTCGACCATCTCCAGAAGCTGTCCATGAGCTTTTTCGACCGCAGTCAGGTGGGCAGGATCATGTCCCGCGTGCAGAATGACGTGCAGCAACTCCAGCAGCTGCTTACCAGAGGCATTCTTAATCTCTTTACCAGTTTCCTGACCCTGATTGGAATCGCCGTGGTCATGTTAACCATGAATACCCGGCTGGCACTGCTCACCCTCACCGTGGTGCCGGTTCTGGCCATAGCCGTGTTCATATGGCAGAAGTATGCCCGCCGGGCGTTCACCAGGGTGCGACGGGCTATCGCCATAGTCAACGCCCAGCTTCAGGAAGATATATCCGGAGTGCGTGTCGTCCAGAGCCTGTCCCGCGAAGAGGTAAACTTCGAGCGCTTTGATGATGTGAATCGAAGGAACCTGAATGTAAATATCAGTGCCGAACGCGTAGCGGCAGTGATGCGGCCCCTGGTGCAGATCCTGACCGCCATTGGCATGGCTCTGGTCATTTTCTTCGGCGGCAGCCAGGTACTGGCCGGGACAATGGGCATCGGTGTTCTGGTGAGCTTCGTGCTGTATATCCAGCGTTTCTTTGAACCCATAATCGAACTGGCTATGGAATATACCGAACTCCAGAGAGCCACGGCTTCGGCGTCACGCATCTTTGAGCTGCTTGATGTCGAGCCGGTGATAACCGACAGCCCGCAGGCAATTGAGATGCCAGCGGCAAAAGGAGGGGTCAGCTTTAACCAGGTCAGCTTCAGCTACAAGCCCGGCATTCCGGTACTGAAAGGAATCGGCCTTACCATCAACCCCGGGGAAACGGTGGCGATAGTGGGGCAGACCGGTGCCGGTAAAAGCAGCATGGTGAACCTCATCGCTCGTTTCTACGACATCGATGACGGAGCGGTAACCCTGGATGCCCATGATGTCGGCTCGGTTACCCAGCAGTCTTTACGGAGACAGCTCGGCATTGTCCCCCAGGACCCCTTCCTCTTCTCCGGCACTATCGAAGACAACATCCGCTACGGACACGATGAAATCAGTCACGACCAGATTGTCAGGACAGCCAAAGCGGTGGGGGCTCATGAGTTTATCTCCCGGATGGAACACGGCTACAATACCCCGGTCGGCGAACGGGGACATAACCTCAGTGCCGGGCAACGCCAGTTCATCTGCCTCACCCGGGCACTGCTCGCCGACCCGCCCATACTGATACTGGATGAAGCTACTTCCAGCGTGGATACCAATACCGAGCGACTGATGCAGAAGTCCCTGCGTCACCTCGCCAGCAAACGCACCTGCATCATTATTGCCCACCGGCTTTCCACAGTGACCAGTGCTGACCGCATTATCTTCCTGGATAAGGGGGAAATCGTTGAGGCCGGCTCCCACCGGGAGCTTATGGCAAACCAGGGCCAGTACTACCAGATGTATCAGGCATTGACGGCGCCAGACCAAGCGTGACCAAACCAGGCTGGCATCCCATCCCTTACCTGTCTTTTAATTATACCAATACTGTTCTCGCCGTTATTACTTCAACTTATCGAGGGTAACGGTAAAAGGACCGGAAAAGAAAACGGGATTACTACCTGCCGACTAATCGAGTGCACAATCAATGGCAGCCAATCATGAGTCTGCTGATACCTTCAATAACCACACGTCAACGCTACCAGCTCCATAGGACTCTGTCTCACCGGATATGATATAGCCCCCATCCGCTGTCTGCTGAACCGATAGTCCGGAATCCCGTTGCTCGCCACCATATGTTTTATCCCACACCTTGTTACCGGCGGAGTCTGTTTTTATTAACCACACATCAGCGTCACCGGCTCCGTAGGACTCCGTCTCACCGGATATGATATAACCCCCATCCGCTGTTTGCTGAACCGATAGTCCGGAATCCCGTTGCTCGCCGCCATATGTTTTATCCCATAGTACATAGCCAGCTCTATCCGTTTTTATTAGCCACACATCAGCATTACCAGCCCCGTAGGATTTCGTTTCGCCGGATATGATATAGCCTCCATCCGATGTCGGCTGGACCGAATGAGCATAATCATAATCTTCGCCGCCAAACGTCCGTTCCCATATCTTATCGCCATCGGCATCCGTTTTTATCAGCCAGATATCAATACCAGTTTTATAAGACCTGGCATCGCTCACTATTATATAACCACCGTCCGATGTCGGCTGCACTGCCGACACCGCTTTATCACTGTCTCCATAAAAAGTCTGGTACCATAGTTGCCTGCCAAAGGAATCTGTCTTTATCAACCATATTTCCGGCCCGGCAGAGGCTACAACCGCGCCGGCGATAATGTAGCCTGTGTCGGTTGTCTGTTGAACTGACCAGCCCCACTCCGGAATCCCGCCGCCAAAGGTCTGGCTCCACGTTTTTTGACCGCTTGAGTCTATTTTAACCAGCCAGACATCGGAAGAACCAAATCCATACGATTGGGTTTCGCCAACGATAATATAACCCCCATCCATGGTGATTTGAACGGAAAAGCCGTTGTCTATTTTATCACCACCGTAATTCTGCTCCCACAGCTTATTGCCACTGGCATCGGTCTGAATAAGATACACGTCACTGAGTCCCGACCCAAAGGAACGGGTAGACCCACCAATCACGTAGCCTCCGTCAGCCGTTTGCCGAACGGAACGAGCGCCATCGGCAGCTTCACCACCGAATGTTTTGGACCATTCCAGTACCGGCCCCGTCTCGGGCGGCGGGGCGAAATAGGCAACAATATGCGTATCTGATTCCATGGTAAATTCAATAGAGACCGAAGTTCCGGCGGCATCGCCTCCCCAATGATCAAATACATAGCCTGCAACAGGTTCAGCAGTTAAAACTACTGCCGTTCCGGTTTCAAAAGAACCCTCACCCGGAGTTATAACCCCTGAGCCATCCGGTTCTACAGCGGTGGTCAACGCATAGGTGGGGGCAGCAATAGTAACCTGCCAGGGTTCCGACCAGCCGGATAATGCCCCGTTGCTATCGATTGCTCTTACCTTGATGAAGTAGGCCCCCGGACTATCCCAGGCATGGGATTCGCTGCCACTTACACCTGAGCCTGAAAATCCGGTTTCTGAAGTACTGCCGTCATTCCAGTCAAAGACATACTTTACCTCGTCACCATCAGCATCAGTGGATGACGTGAAATAGGTATACGCGATTCCAGGTTGTCCCGATGCCGAGCCTGAGTTTATGACCGGTGTATCCGGCGGCTGGTTAACCGGGGGTGCCGGTGCCGGTGCGGGTTCCGGTGCGGGGGCCGGTGTTGGCGGCGGAGGTGCTTCAGTTAAACACCCCGTCACGGCACCAGCCAGTACCAGTATCATAAACATTACACTTACAATCACCTTTGGCATATCGTATGACGCCTCTCTTTCAAGATTGCATAAATAATACTGTGGCACCAGAGGATTGTCAACCTACCAACGGGAAAGCTTGGTTTCAACGAAAAAACACCGGCGATAACGTTAGTCCGGGGGACAAAATAGCCAGACCGCCGTTACTGGACTGGGCCACTATAATGGCCGAAGAATAACAGTATGACGCCATACTGGATAGTGCTGCAATTGACATTCGGAATAGACCGTCCCTCTTTTGCTCACCATATACACTCCTGAACTCTTTACGGCGATTAAGATTGACCGAGTATCGCTAATACCGGCTAACTGCCATAGCGAAGCTCAGCACCCGGAAGCCGACCAATGTAATTACCTGCTTAGCTTTGTTTTACTACATTGTTAATAACTTTAACCCAAAATTTTGCCTTTTTTACCATCTTTTAACCAACGATGGTTTAAAATATTTATAGCAGTGAGCAGTCCGGGTCAGGGAAAAGGGACCGTAAAAGCTGAGACACAGCCGACAATATTAAGGGTGTATAACTCTCTCAGTACGGTCACCACTCAGCCGGAAACACCGCCCGCCCTGATATATTGCCGGTCCAAGCTACCAGATAAACGAATGACACCCGGGTAATAATCAAGACGAACCAAAATCCAGCACGGGTCGTATCCCCTGTATATGGCACCAGACTGCCGGATAATGCTGCTGTTTAGGGAGGCGCAAAAATGGTTACGGGAAAAGGGTCCATCGGTCAAGAAAAGGTAATTACAACTGCCTGTGCTAGCCATTGCGGTGGAGCCTGCATACTGAGAGTACATACTAGAGACGGGGTAATCTCCAGAATTGAGACTGACAACGGCAAGGAACCGCAGTTAAGGGCTTGCCTGAGAGGTCGTGCCTACCGGCAACGAGTATATGACCCTGACCGCCTTAAATTCCCGATGAAGAGGACAGGAGAACGTGGTGAAGGTAAATTTGAGCGGATCTCATGGTCAGAAGCCCTGGACACGATTGTCAGTGAGCTAAACCGGGTCAGGAGCACATACGGACCATCGTCACTCTTTTTTGTATCCGGGGGAGCGGACCACATGCACCTGCATAGCGCTGCTGTAATCGGAGATTTACTGGCTATGACCGGTGGTTATACCCCCCAGTGGGGCATTCACTCCTTTGAGGGAGGTTTATTTGCGTCTCTGGCTACATATGGCACGCTATCTTCCCGCAATAATCTGGATGACCTCCTCAATTCACGCCTGATAGTAATGTGGGGGATGGATCCAACCACCACTATACATGAGACTAATTGCAGCTGGTATCTGGTCCGGGCCAAGGAGTCAGGGGCCAGGATTATCTCGGTGGACCCGAGATATACCAACTCTACTGCGACCCTCGCCCACCGGTGGATACCCATTATACCGGGTACTGATGCGGCGATGCTGGTTGCCATGGCGTATGTAATTATCAGAGAGAATCTTCACCACCAGGACTTTCTTGATACCTATACTGTGGGGTTTGACACGTTTCAGGACTATGTTTTGGGAGTGGATGATGGCATCCCCAAGACGCCAGAGTGGGCGGAGGGTATCACCGGGGTGGCTGCGGATACTATAAAGAACCTGGCTATAGAATATGCCACTACCAGCCCGGCAGCATTGATAGGTGGGATCGCGCCCGGCCGTACCGCCTACGGAGAGCAATATCACCGGCTGATTAAGGTCCTGGCGGCAATGACGGCTAACATTGGCATTCATGGAGGATGGGCGGGGAGGTCTTTCGTACCCAGACCCCCATTCGGCTCATTTGACTTTAAAATAGGCGGGCTCCCCAGAAGTGTTAACCCGGTTGAGTCCGGGGTTCCGCCTCGTAAGGACGGCTTGCCCACCTTACAGGGCTCTGACAATAGTGCCCGGATACACCTTTCTCAGATAGGTGACGCCATTCTCAAGGGAAGAGACGGCGGTTACCCCGCTGATATCAAAATGCTGTTCGCCATGCACCTTAATCCGGTAAACCAGGAGCCCAACACCAATAAGATAGTCCAAGCCTTCAAGAAACTGGAATGTATTGTCGTCGCGGAACAGTGCCTGACAGCCACCGCCAAGTTTGCCGATATTTTGCTGCCGGTGTCCACCTATATGGAGAGGAACGACATAGTGGCACAGGGAGCTATACCATGGTATGGCTTTGTAAAGAAGATTATTGAGCCGCTATATGAGTCCAAAGCACCATTTGAGATATGCCAGGAGCTTGCAACTAGGCTGGGAGTTACCGTGTACAGCGAGAAGACAGAGGACGAATGGCTGAGAGCGATGATAGAGGAAAGCTATATTCCCGACTACGAAACCTTCAAGAAGGAAGCCAAATACATGGTAGGGTTTCCCGAACCTTATGTTGCCTTTAAAAAGCAAATTGAAGACCCGGTAGATAACCCTTTCCCCACATCATCAGGAAAGATTGAAATCTACTCTCAACGACTGGCTGAAATGAATGACCCGGGGCTTCCGCCAATCCCCAAGTATATTGAGCCATGGGAGAGCCGTAATGATTCTCTGGCAAAGAAATATCCTCTGCAGATGGTTACTACTCACTTCAAGAGGCGGGCACACTCCCAGTTTGACCGTGTTCCCTGGCTGACCGAGCTCCTGCCACAAGCTCTATCCATTAACCCCGCTGATGCCGAAGCCAGAGGTATCAACAATGGCGATATGGTAAGTATCTTTAACGACCGGGGAAAGATGGTCATTCCAGCTACGGTAACCGAAAGGATTATGCCCGGAGTGGTCGACCTGCCTCAGGGGGCATGGTATAACCCCGACGAGCAGGGGGTAGATAGGGGAGGATGTACCAATGTTTTAACCAGGGATACCCGCTCCCCGGGCGGTGCTTTTCCCTACAATACCTGCTTGGTCCAGGTTCAAAAAGTGTAAGGAGCATAGGCAATGCAATCAGGTTTTTATTTTGACCAGTCAAGATGCTCAGGGTGCTTCACCTGTGTCGTAGCCTGTAAGGACTGGCATAACATACCGCCGGGACCGGTCTCTTTGATACGGGTTACCACCATCGAGCAGGGGAAATACCCCAATCTTTCCGTCGATTTTTTGGTGAATGCTTGCTATCACTGTCTGGAACCACCGTGTATTCCGGCTTGCCCGGTCGGGGCAATTATCAAACGCAAAGAGGATGGGATAGTAATTGTGGACGGAGAGTCTTGCCTCGGCGCAAGCTGCGGTGCCTGCCGGGAAGCCTGCCCCTATGATGCCCCACAATTCGGGCCGGAGCCTGACGCTATAATGCAGAAGTGCGATTTATGTCTGCACAGATTGGAAAACGGTGAAAAACCTGTCTGCGTAGAGTCATGCCCCATGCGAGCTTTGGATGTTGGCCCTTTGCATGAACTTGAGGCTAAGTACGGAAAAACCAAAGAGATAACCGGCTTTATTTTTAATGAAGCCAGCCAGCCATCGGCAGTTTTCAAAGCTAAAGATCAATAGCCATATTCAGAATACCCATGTTTGGGGTCAGGTTAAAATTCAGACAGCTCTCAATCTGGAGACAAATAAGCCACCACATGGGTAACGCCGGCTTTATTTTCGGGTTCATCTGCCCCGGAATTTGATACTATCAGACCTCAAGCACGTCTATTTCTACACTATAAGTCGTAAGACTTTGCTCAGTCCAGCAGACGATTCCCGGACAGCGCACTCAGCGATAAAGCTATTGTTCTATTTTAACTGCCCTGCCCTGTTGGCTTGATTCGACAATAGCATTAATAACCCTTACCATCTGCAGTCCGTTCTGACCGGTTATATCGGGCTCGGAACTACCGGCTATCCACCGGTTGAAATCCTCTCTTTCACGAACATAATTCATTGACCCGGGGTCATCAGCCGGAAAACTCATGGCGAGATTAATGGAGTCGCCCTCTACCCGGAGTTCACCCTCAAGAGCCATACCTACCGTTCCTTTACAGGTAATCTTAGCCTTGTCGCCGTATAACACCGCATCATTATCCGAGCGGGGCACAACTATGCCGCAGAGCATTGTGCCATATGTCCCATTGGCAAATTTAATCATAACGCAAGCCATTTCCTCCAAGGTGCGTCGCGAAGGTTCGGCATTGGTCATGGAGAACACTTCGGTGACCTCGGTATCCATCAGATAGCGAAGCAGGTCAATAGCATGAATTCCCTGACCGACCAGAGCCCCGGCACCCGCCATCTTGGGGTCGCTCCGCCACCCCTCCATGGTTATGTGGGAACGGCCGAACTGCGCTTTGGCCACGTTTATTACCCCAACCTGACCGGACTGAATGTAGCGACGGGCTTCTATATGAGCCGGGTGATAACGGTTCTGAAAACCCACGCACAGCTTGACCCGGTTCCTGTTGCAAGCCTCTATCATGGACTCGCATTCAGGCACAGTGAGCGCCATCGGCTTTTCGCAGAATACATGCTTGCCTGCATCCGCTGCCTGTACGGTCTGCTCGGCATGAAGATGGTTGGGTGTCGCAATATACAGGACATCAAGTTCAGGGTCCGCCAGCATCTTCTCCAGTGATGTGTATACTCGCTCAATGCCATTCCGTGCCGCATAACTCTGCGCCCGCTCATTATCAATATCGCAGACCGCAACAAACTTAGTGGTAGAATTTTCACCAAGGACAGGACTCACAATATGCTCCGCGTGTAAGCCGGTTCCAATAATTCCCCATCCCAGTTTTTTCATGGGTACCTCCAAATTCTATTAAATAGGCTCAGGGTCAATTACCACCCACAGGTCTGGTATCAATAGGTTGAGTACCGGTCAGGTTTTATGTTCCGTATACCAGTTTACCCTCCTAAAGGCCGCAATGCTGCCGGTAATTTTCTTC
>CAYXWH010000028.1:8423-22407 GCA_964468755.1 uncultured Dehalococcoidaceae bacterium | reverse complement strand
ATATCTCCCTGGTCTTCAAGTGTGACCAGGGATGGGGCTACACCCATTTGCCGCTTTCTCACGAAATATACGCCGATGCCAAAAACCATAAAACCGGCAAAAATCAGGAAAGCGTCCGGCACTGCCGTCGCCAGGATAGCCATGAAAATAACATTGATAGTCACCGCCGCCAGCGAGGTGACGGCGATGGTCTTTCTGCCGAATTTGAACCTGGCATTTGCATAGATTTCGGGATGTGTTTCGGGCAGCCTGAATGCCGCCAGCAGCACCAGCGTTACCATAAACAGCAAGCCGAAATTGAGCATGGCGGCTAACGTCTGCAGAGACGGATTGGCTAACAGCGAGATAATCGACAGAACATAGGCAAGGGCAAGTCCCCAGTGCGGCGTTCCAAATTTCCGGTTGATACTGCTGAAGAACTTCGGGAAAAGTCTATCATCGGCGGAAGCCATCACATATCTGCCGGCGGCGGTAAGCGTGAGGTTGATGGTCGTTGTTGACGCCAGGATGCCACCCCCGATGACAAACACCGCCAGCAGGCGATTAGAAAGAAACGCTTCCGCTACCACGCCAAGGGTACCCCCCTCGGCAAATGCCTGCCAGTTGATGGCGCCCACCGCGATTACCTCGATGAGCAGGTAGATAACCAGAACGGCAACGATACTGATAATGAGCGCTCTCGGAATTGTTGATTGAGCATTTTTAACCTCATCGCCCATTTCAATACCAAACAGCCCTCCGGCAAGTAAGGTGTACAGGAGGGCAGCCGCACCGATAAGGCCTACCGCGCCGCCGGTGAACATCGGCGTCAGGTTCCGGGCTTCTATTGCCGGAACACCCTGAACAATAAAGATAACCAGGGCCATAACCAGCAGGGCTACAGTAATCGACTGTACATAGGCGGCGGCTTTGACGCCAAACACATTAATGAGGAAAAACACGGTCATCACAGCGATGGCTGTTCCTGTTATCGGCAGACCAGGCACCAGAATCACGAGGAGTTTCGCGGTAGCGATGGCAAACAGCGGCAGCGCACCCAGAGGAATCGCGGCAAACAGTCCCCACCAACCGGCAACAGCGAGAGGGCGGGAAAACAGCTTGGCATACTGGTAATTGCCGCAGTTAGTGGGTATGGCTGAGGTCAACATCAGGTACGGGATTAACGCCAGTAAAATCGGTAACGCCGATATTATCTGGGCAACAAAGAGCGATGGCCCGGTGAGGCCGGCGCCCATTGCCGTAAGCACAAACAACGACCCACCGATATTAAGGCCAATCATTACCGCAATCAGAGTCACCAGGGTAAGTTCTCTTTTTAGCTTACCCCCGGCCATCAGTATTATATTACTTACCATAGCCGACCCCCGTTTATTCCCCAAGCTACTAACGGGATAGACTGGTAGCAGCTTACGAAATTACTATTCCCTGACATTAACCACCCTTTCTTACAACTCTCGCCATCCGGGTAGTCACCGCTTTTATCTCCTTCAAACGACCCCGGTTCCTGAAGAACTGAAAGGCGACAATTGCCACCGCGCAGAAAAAAATCGCCCCGATTCCTTCCGCATACCATACCAGCAGCAGGAAAAAGGGCGAGGCGATTTCGACGGCAACGAAAAAGCTGCGAACGAAGAGGAGGATAATCCCGATTATCGCCGTGGTTCCAACCATTGCCGGCGGCGACAGCACGAAGAATATGCCCATAACAGTGGCGATTCCCTTACCACCCCTGAATCCTATATACACAGGATAGTTATGTCCCAGCATGGCGGCAAAACCAGCCGCCAGCACCCAGGGCAGGGAAACTCCCAGGAGCTGGGCAATATAGACAGAGAGAGCTCCCTTTCCTATATCGAATAAGAGGGTCAGGGCACCCGCCCACCTGCCTACTTCCCGGATTACATTGGCGCCCCCCATATTGCGAACGCCAACGTCACGGATATCAATGCCCCCTTCATACCTGGCAATGATATAAGCGGCTGGGAATGAACCCAGAAGATAACCTATTATTATTGATGCGCTTTCTAGCAAGTCGACAATACTTTACCATAAGCTTATACTAAATTCCAAGATTATATCACTCCGCCGCAGACCACAACAGATTACGAATCCTTCGTGTTGAGTCGACAAGCACACCAAGCCTTTTGATGAAAGTTTGAATCTATGCAGGTAGTCGACAACCGCAGGCTTGGAAGATATTATGCTTTCTAGCTGAATGATGTCCCTCAACATATTCCCAAGCTAAGTCCGGCGCTTGGGTTTCGTAGAGGTAACAACATCGCGTCTTTGATATAATTTCTGTAACATTGATGTAAGATGACTCTTAATAGTCGCATCAGTTACACCGAGCTTTTCAGAAATCTGTTTATTACTATAACCAAGCGACACATACTCTAATATTTCTGTTTCTCTCGGGGTCAGTAGTGTTGGGAGACCTTCTAGAATAGCACTTGTTCCAAACAATTGAGAAAATCTAAATAAATCTTGCGGAGAAATGGACAGTACACGCAAGCGCTCTAAAATCCACATGCGCGCCAAAGTGGTTGGTCCAACGCCCAGCTCTCTCGCTTCTTTTCTTAATTTTTCCCACTCGGCCGATGGAAGACGTACTGGGACCACCTTGTCCAAGGGCCTTTTAACCTCTAAATGGACAATCTCATCAGATTCATCCCAAGCCTCACCCCGTTCAATACGCTGCAATTCCCCATTTAAATCAGCCATTTTACGCACCTCCAGTTACCTTTTTGTAAAGTCGCTTTTCAGCATCTGTCATAGGTCTAGCCGTAGCAACCTTCCAATCGCCTCCGCCCTTATGAGCCAAGACAAGTAAAATATAACGCCCACTAGCTGTTTGACCAAACACTTTATAGAGACCTTCTCTACCTCTTCGTACGTGATGTGACTCTGACAGACATATGTCTTCTACCTCTTCAAATTTAACGTCATGGTTGCCTTCGATCTTTCCTAATATGTGGTCATCAATCTCAATTGACTCGATACGAAGCATTGATCGTCTCTCTTCGATAAATTGTATACATTTAGTATACAATTGTCAATAATTACTAATAATTTCGGTAACAGCCGTTTTCGATGCGATACATAATCTGTTTAGCCCTTCATTGTACTTTTTAACGAAATGATTAATAAATCCCACCTCTATTTACCCGCTCAATATTTACTCTAAAAATCCCCCAACCACACGCTGGCTCTAATGGATGAAACCCCTTTGGGTACACCACCACTACAATCTTTAAGAAAAGCAAAATCGTTCAAAAGATAGCCCATTTTCACCCGTGCCCCATCGCCGGGCGGTTTGCACCGGATACGGTAAGACAGTATATAATTTTTATATAGCTACTAAATATTTGGGATGTAACCATTAAGAACCAGAAGATTCTGTTTACAATCAATGAAATCAGCGAAGCGCTTTCGCTGAGCAATGAGCCCGCTCATCTCAACGGGACCGTTATGGACACGCTCAAAACGGCGCTCAGAATTGAGTGCTGCTGGGTGCAGCTAATCAGTGCCGGCAGCGACCGGTTAACACTGGCTGCCGCTCACGGCTTTACCCCGGACATGATGCAGGAAATGGCTGCCATGGACCTGGGCCACCCCTTCACCAGGGAAATAGTCAGTGTGGGCAATAAAATAAGCATTACTGATTTAAACCGGACTGGCAACTACCACCTGTCCACCTTTACCAGGGCGGGGTACCGGTCGTTGATGGCGGTCCCCATAATGACCTATAAAGTGCACGGAATTATGGGGGTAGCCTTCCGGTCACGAAAAAGGTTCGACAGGGACTATACCGAGATGCTCACCGTTATCGCCAATTTGATTGGCATGGCGGTGAACAAGTCACGCCTGTCCCGTCAGGACTGGAACAGGCAGGAGATGACCGGCGCCGGTAACCCGCTGCCACCGGAGTCAAGCCCGGAAAGCACCGATCCGGCGAGCCACCCGGCACCTGAACGCGGACCGGTCAGCAATAACAGCCAGCTACATCAAAACGAGACCGGGAAAGATGAAAAACCCTTCCATGACCATGCCCGACAGATGAGAGTCTTTCGCAAGAACCACAAGACGCTTTGATTTAAATCAGACAACCAATTCTTCAGAAGCAAGCGACATCATTCCATCGCCGGCTCATTTTGCCAAGCGATTCCCGCCGTGTTACAATTCGACTGGTCTCATGGCTATTGAAAGCCCTCAACCTAACTATATCAGCCGGCATAGCAATACCGGACCAAAAGTATTCCAGGGGAGGTAATGTGTTATGGAGACAATGGATGCCATCCGGTCACGACGCAGTATTCGGAAATATACCGAAGAAACGGTACCGGAAAACGTCATCAATGAACTGCTGGAAGCGGCAATGTGTGCTCCTTCGGCACGTAATGAACGACCCTGGCACTTCATCGTTGTTCATGACCGCCAGATCCTCGATGAAATCGCCAGTGTTAGTCCTACGGCATCATCACTCCGCAATGCGCCGGTGGCAATCGCCGTCTGCTGCGACCTGGAACTCGCCTCGAGCGGGGAGTTCTGGGTACAGGACTGCGCGGCAGCAATGGAAAATATTCTTATCGCGGCGGTAGCAGAGGGGCTGGGGGCGGTCTGGCTGGGCGTTTATCCCCGGGAGGAACGGGTGGCTGCGGTCAGCAAAGTGCTCGGACTGCCAAACCATATTGTTCCCCTGTCCCTGGCATCAATCGGCTATCCGGCAGAAGGCAAACCGGCGGCAAATCGTCTTGACCCGTCCCGGATTCATCAGAATAAGTGGTAGGTATGGCTAAGCGTTTTCAGTAAAACACCGCATTAATCGACTGCGCTTTTCGGGAATCATTAATTGTCATCGCTGAAACAATACAAAGACAGGCTGTTCTACGGCTGGATAGTGGTTGCCTCTTTTTTCCTCATCGGCATCACGCTGTGGGGTATCCGCTTTTCCTTTGGCGTCTTCTTCAAACCGCTAGCCAGTGAATTTACGCTGACCCGCACCACCACCTCCTCGATATTCGCCGCCTACATGATTCTCTGCGGTGTATTCACTATAGTTACCGGCTGGGCGCTCGATAGATACGGACCAAAACGGGTACTGTTTCTGATGGGTCTATTCACCGGTCTCGGCCTTATCCTCACCGGACAGACCACGGAATTCTGGCACGTATTCCTGACCTATAGCCTGCTGCTGGCTATAGGAACCAGCGGCACCTATGTTGTAGTCATGTCCACTGTCTCCCGGTGGTTCAAGAAGAAGCGGGGACTGGCTACCGGCATTTCCGGTGCCGGCGCCGGGCTGGGTCCTATGATTATGGCACCGGGCGCTACCTTGCTTATTACCAGCTTCGACTGGCGGATAGCCTTTATCGTAATCGGCGGCGTTATCTGGCTTGTTATCCTCCCCCTGTCGAGACTGCTGAAAAAGGACCCCCGCGAGATTGGCGTTTTGCCCGATGGGATAAAAACGGATGCGGACAACTCGCCGGTCCCGAAGCTGAAAAACCAGGAACACGCGGTAACACCAACCGATCTATCCCTTCGGCAGGCAATCAGCACCCGCAGTTTCTGGTTTGTTATTGCCAACTGGGTATTTTTTGCCGCTATTCTATTCCTGATCACCACTCACCTGGTGCCTCACATTACCGACATGGGGTTCTCCGCGGAAGAGGCGGCAGGGGTGCTCAGCCTGCTCGGTGGAACAGCCACCGTCAGTAGAGTGCTTATCGGCGGCTTTTCCGATAAGTTCGGCAGAAAATTGACCGCGATTAGCTGCATACTATTCATGGCATTGACGATAGTATGGCTGATATGGTCAAGGGAGCTATGGATGTTCTACGTGTTTGCGTTCTTCTTTGGCTTTGCTTACGGCGGGGTTGGACCGAGCGTGGCATCACTCATCGGCGATACCTTCGGACTGACCAATATGGGCACCATAATGGGAGTCCTTGACGTCGGTTTTAGTGGCGGTGCGGCAGCCGGTCCGGTTATCGGCGGTCTCATATTTGATACTACCGGTAGTTACTTCGTCGCTTTCGTACTCGGCGCCGTGTTCATGACCGTAGCCGCGTTATTAATCACCCCAGTCAGGCGGGAAACAGCGGAGTAAGTATACTCTATAAATACAGGGTATCCCTGCCACCGGGCCTTTTCCGAATCGCCGTTACAGGTTATCCGGTGCATTACCGAAGTACACCTTGGTGTGCGGCCAGGGTATTTCGATGCCTTCCGCATCAAACTCCTTCTTGATACGGAGTCGTAACTCCCCCATAGTCGCCCACTGCTGCAACGGTTTGACATCACCCAGAATTTTAATATCAATTCCGGAGTCGCCCAGATTATCTACCCTGAGTACCTGGGGCATGCTCTGGAATACCTTGTGCCACTTCTCATCTTCGTATAGCTCCTGACAGATGCGGTTTATCACGCTTATAGCACGGTCAAGGTCAGTACCATAAGACACCGGTATATTAAGGTTAACCCGGGCAAAGTGCCGTGAATAGTTACTGGCTACCTTAATCTCACCATTGGGCACATGGTGGACAATACCATCCAGGTCCCGCAGCACCGTCTTTCTCAGATTGACTTCCTCCACCAGCCCGGCAATATCAGCCACCCTGGCAACATCCCCTACCCGGTACTGGTTTTCCATCAGGATGAATACCCCGGCGATAAGGTCTCTTATCAGATACTGGGCGCCAAAACCCACGGCTATCCCGACAACACCGAAACCAGCCAGTATGGGCCCTATTTCCACCCCTATCTCGGACAGAACCATCAATATGGCAACAATGACAATAATCAACCGGCCTGTTCCCACGAATACCCTGACCAGCGTTTCTGCCCGCCGCTTCATACCCTCCCGGCTCTCGCCTCGCCTCGGTTTTGCCATGGAGCGATAAATCAACACCGGTAAAAACTTGTTCAGGGAATACCATATAATCACGGTCACCACCAGGATGGCGAGAATAATGATTCCATGTTCCATCAACCATAATTGCACCGTTTCCGGGTTGACCATGTTATACACGCCCTCACGGGACAGCACGAGTGCCGTCAAGGAAGTGAGAGTAAATAGTAGAGCCAGCCCCTCGATAACCCAGTAAGCTACCTGAGCCATTTTCCGTACTTTTTCCCGCCATCTTTCCCGCGCCATGTCTACGATGATACTCTGGAACCTCTCCCGTACTACAATAATAATGATGAGCAGCAGACCGGCGATGAGAAATATCCAGATACTATTACCGGTAAACCATCCCCACATGGCAGCCGTCCCCCTTAGTCATTTGTTAACCACATTACCAGACCGTTAATATAGCACCCTTTCGTCACCAACACGTCGGGTCACTTTCTCCCCGTCAAGGCGTTCCAGAAAAGCCTGGGCATACTTCCGGCTGGTGTGAAACATATCCCTTACTTGCCCCAGAGTCACTGTGCCATTAGCCTTTAGGTGCGAGGTGATTCTCTCCACCATATGCTGATAGGCTGAGGCGGAGAAGACGATACTTTCGCTCACCTTTACTACCTTTCCCTTACCGACCAGCAGGTTGAGCAAATCCGGCTCAGGGATTAACTCGCTCGGCGGGGTATAAGGGTTCTGTTCCAGAGCCGACAGGAAAGTGTCCACCGTAGCCTGCTGGGCAGGGGTGAGTTGAACCCGATGGGCCTGGAGGCGCACCGTGGCACCATCCTCGACAAGGATACCTTCAACCAGAAGTCGCTGCATAGCCACCGAAGCCTGGTTCCCCAGCGCAAGCCGGCTGCTCAGTTCTACCTTGGGCATACCCACGCGAGCCGGAAAACGCTGGTGATAGTCCTGAAGGATAGCGGTTGCTTTCCCGACCAGGCGCTTCCAGCCGGCAGCGGTAACAAGCAGGTGTGATTTCCCCTCACCAAGACGCACCACCTTCCCCTGTTGAATCAGTGAGGCTATTGTCCCCCGTACTTCATCTGACGGCAAGCTTACTTCATCGATGAGCGTCTTGAGTTCCAGCGGTTGTTTATTCTCCAGTAGTGCCATAATGTCGTCGCCGGCAGTGCCACCCATTCTCCCCTCAAGGTTCTGTATCACCTCGGGTCGAAAACGGCGGAGCCGTTTGGCATGAGCGTCAACAACCTCACCACCACCAAGCGTCTCCATTGGCGAACGGATAATGAAGCGGTCATGGGCAACCACGGCAACCGGCTTGACCAGGGTAAGTTGCGCCCAGGTTGCCTTACCCGGACTGAGTTCCTCACCCTCAAGGAGACGGACTTTGGCCATTGTCTCCGCGGCTCCGGTGTGAAAGCTTACCGTGGTACCATGGCGTACCGGACGCTGGAGATAGGCAACCAGACCGAGTCTTACCGTTAGCAAGGACGCCGGCACCAGCCATCCCGGTCTGGTAACGACATCACCCCGCTGCAACTGCGAGGTGTTCAGCCCGGCCAGGTTCACCGCAACCCGGCTGCCGGGCTGCGCCGTCGCCACTTTGGCTTTATGAGTCTGTAAGCTGCGAACCCGCGCCCTCAGCCCTGAGGGAACAATATCCACTTCCTGACCCACGGAAAGGATACCATCAATCAGGGTACCGGTGACCACGGTACCGGCTCCGGTAATGGTAAATACCCGGTCAATGGAGAGTCTGGGACGGTCAATATCCTGCCGTTCCCGGGTTTTTTCCAGAAGTTCGTCAATAATCGAGAGCAGATCGGACAGGCCCTCACCGTTTAAGGCAGAAACCGCGACGGTGGGCGCCGTTGACAGGCTGCTCCCGCTGACAAGCTCCTCCACCTCCATCCTGACCAGACTGAGCAATTCTTCATCCACCAGGTCCTTTTTGGTAATGACTACCACCCCATGCTGCACGCCGAGCAGGTCAAGAATAGCCAGGTGTTCCCTAGTCTGCGGCATCACCCCTTCATTGGCGGCGACAATCAGCATCGCCAGGTCAATACCGCCTACCCCCGCCAGCATATTCTTCACGAAACGCTCATGACCGGGAACGTCAACGATACCCACCTCACGACCGCTGGGTAGTTTCATCCAGGCAAAGCCGAGGTCTATGGTCATGCCCCGCTCTTTTTCCTCACGGAGTCGGTCCGGGTCAATCCCGGTAAGGGCATGTATTAACACCGACTTGCCGTGGTCTATGTGTCCGGCGGTGCCCAAAACAAACATTATATTTGACTTCCTTCCCTCTCTGGTCATTTCCGGCAACTAATCGGCAATGAGCTGACGCAGCGATTCAACAACCAGCTCATCTTCTTCGGGTAGCACCGAGCGCGGGTCAAGGAGCAGCACATCGTCGCTGACCCTCCCCACAACCGGCACCTGCTGTGTCCGCAGCTTACGGCTCAACATGTGAGCCATAGCCCGGTCTTGTTTCTTGTCTCCGCCACCGACGGCTACCAGTCTCGTGGGCAGTGTGCCTCCGGGCAGACTGCCCCCACCGACCATTGTTTCCCCCGGCACCACCTGTGCCCGGTCGCCAAGTATCCCGGACCATTCTTCCGCCCGCCGCTGGATATCTTCGAGAGGCGCGGCAATCATTCGCCATACCGGTATCCTTGTCTCAGCTTCTCCCTTCAGGTAATGAACCAGAGTAGCCGCCAGTCCCGCCAGTCTCACCTTGTCTATCCGCACGGCGCGCGCCAGCGGGTGTTTTTTTAACTTATCAATAAATTGCTTCTGACCCACAATAATCCCGGACTGAGGCCCCCCGACCAGCTTGTCGCCGGAGAAGAAAATAACTCCGGCGCCAAGTGCCACGCTCTGCTGCACCATGGGCTCCGGTCCAAGCCCGAACCCGGTCGTTTCCAGAAGGCAGCCGCTGCCCAGGTCATCAAAGACGGGGATGTCATTCCGGCTGCCGATAGCCACCAGTTCCTCCAGGGTAACCTCGCTGGTAAAACCTACCACCATAAAATTGCTGGAGTGCACCCGCAGCAGGGCGGCAGTCCGCGGGCTGATTGCCTGCTCGTAGTCCCGGGCATAGGTACAGTTAGTCGTTCCCACCTCAATCAGTTTGGCTCCGCTTTGACGCATGACATCAGGGATGCGAAAGCCACCCCCGATCTCCACCGCCTGACCCCGCGACACAATTACCTCTTTCCTCCTGGCCAGCGCGGTAAGACCGAGCATCACCCCGGAGGCATTGTTATTCACCACCAATCCCGCTTCAGCCCCGGTGAGCTGGCACAATAGCGACTCAACATGCACGTGTCGCGAACCACGGGTACCACTGTCGAGATTTATTTCCAGATTGCAGTACCCCTCACCGGCGGTCTTCATAGCCGCCAGCGCCTCCGGGCTGAGCGGCGCTCTTCCCAAATTGGTATGAAGTATAACACCGGCAGCATTGATTACTCGCTGTGGGCCGGTCTTTCCCAGAATCTTCACCTGCGTCAACACAGAAACCACTATCTCATCGAGGCTGGCGCCGGAATTGCCGCCGGCAATAGCCAGACGCTCGCGGTCAAGCTGCTTTCTCACCATGTCCACCACCACATCATGCGGATACTCGGTTTCGAGCTGCCTGAGGCGAATGTCAGCGAGTACCTTATCAACACTGGGAAGATGACGAAATTCCTGTTTCATGGCAACCATTTTACACAACACGTCGACTTTATTTCAAAACGGCTAGTCGAGCGTAACCTCCTTACCATACTCCGGGACCAGTACCTCCCAGCCGGTTTTACCTTTAACCAGCCGGGCAAATCGCCGGGCGGTGCCTGATTCCCCGTGAGTAACAAACAGCCTGCGGGGAGCCACCTTACATCCGGAAAGCCAGCGGTTAAGCTCATTACTATCGGCATGTGAGGATAAACCGTGTATCCGGGCAATTCGTGCCCTGACGGGATACTGCTGGCCCAATATCCTTACCCGTTTGGCACCGTTAATGATACTCCGCCCCAGGGTGCCCGCCGCCTGGTAGCCCACGAAAAGAATGGTGCTCTCCCGTCGGGTAATATTGTTCACCAGGTGGTGCTTTATTCTGCCGCCGGTACACATCCCCGAGCCGGCGATTATCATGACGGTACCGGCGATATGATTGAGTGATTTTGACTCATCCACCGTCTCCACCATCCGGAAACCGGGGAACTCGAAGGGAGACCGGTGATGACGCAGCAAGCTTTTCATTTCCTGGTCAAATAGCTCGGTATGGTGCTTAAACACTTCGGTGATACTACTGGCCATAGGGCTATCCAGAAAAACCATAAGGTGCGGTATCCGGTCGTCGATGAGCAATTCATTGAGCCGGTACAGGATTTCCTGAGCTCGCTGCAACGCAAAGCTGGGCACCACGATATTGCCCCCGGCTTTCCTGGTTGAAGTAATCACCTCGGCCAGGCAATCGCTGACATCCGGTGATCTGCCATGCTCCCTGTCCCCGTAGGTGGATTCCACCACGATGTAATCTACCCTGCTGAAGGTACTCGGGTCTTCCAGCATCGGCCGGTCCCACCTGCCGATATCTCCGGAGAACACAATTGTCCGGCTTTCTCCATTACTGTTCACCTTAATCTTTATCATGGACGAACCGAGAACGTGACCCGCATCATGAAAGATAATCTCCGTGTCATCACCCAGATACACCGGCTCTTTGTACTTCACCGTGGAAAACAGCGGGAAAACGGCTTTGGCGTCATCGACGGTGTAGAGAGGTACTTCCGGGAAAGGCCCTTTTCTGCCTTCGCGCTGGTGCCTTCTCAACTTGAATAAGGCATCCTCCTCTTGCAGCTTTGCCGAGTCCAGCAGTATTATCCGCGTAATCTCAGCGGTCGCTTCGGTGCAGTATATCCTGCCCCGGAAACCGTCACGGACCAGCTTGGGTAACAGACCACAGTGGTCAAGATGGGCATGGGTCAGCAGAACCGCATCCACGGTGCCCGGAGAAAAACGAAACGGCGCCCAGTTTCTATTCCTAAATTCCCGTTCCTGATAGAGACCGCAATCGACCAGCAACCGTTTGGTACCGGTCTCCAGTAGATACTGCGAGCCGGTCACATTACCGGCGGCACCGAGGAAACTTAGCTTCATCATTACTTTTCTACCTCAATCAAAATTCACGGCTGTCTTATAATAGCACCTGGTTCATTGGACTTCTAGCACCGACCGGAGCCGGTCACACTTCGCTTCACGAGAAACAGGATACGGTTAACCGGTCGCTTACGCAGCCGAGTAATGACTTGTCATACGAAGTATATTATACTATAACCATAAGTACCCTGGCTCGCTCGTATATACCTGAGCAAATACTACACTACCCTGGTAACCATAATGGAAAAACTGCAGTATAAAACGGTACAGCTACCGAAACTGACCAGAGGCATCGCCGGGAATATCACCGAATTAGTCGGCAACACCCCACTGGTGCGGTTGAACCGTATAACCGGTGGGACGGAGGCGGAGGTTGTCGCCAAGCTGGAGTCCTTCAATCCGGCAGGTAGTATAAAAGACCGTTTAGCCGTGGCGATGATTGTTGATGCTGAAGCGAAGGGGCTCATCAGCAGCAACACCGTCATTATTGAGCCTACCAGCGGGAATACCGGTATCGGTCTTGCCTGCGTCTGCGCCGCCAGGGGGTACCGGCTGGTCATTGTCATGCCCGATTCAATGTCTGTAGAGCGAAGGCAGTTGCTCTCGCTTTTTGGTGCCGAGATAGTGCTCACCCCCGGCGCCGAGGGAATGCCCGGGGCAATACGCAGGGCGGAACAGATGGCGGCGGCAACCGCCAACTCCTTTATGCCCCAGCAGTTTCAAAACCCGGTAAATCCGGAGATACACCGGCTGACCACCGCCGAAGAAATCTGGCGGGATACCGGGGGCGGAGTCGATATTCTGGTCTGCGGTGTCGGCACCGGCGGCACCCTCACCGGCATCGCTGAAGTAATCAAGGAGAGAAAGCCCGGTTTTACCGTTATCGCCGTTGAGCCGGTCACCTCTCCGGTCCTTTCCGGAGGTAAGCCGGGCACCCACCAAATCCAGGGCATCGGCGCCGGTTTTGTTCCTGACGTGCTGAAAACCGAACTGATTGATGAAGTAATTACTGTCAGCCACCAAGACGCTGATATTATGATGAAGCGACTGGCTCTCGAGGAAGGCATTCTGGCCGGTATGTCATCGGGAGCTGCGGTTCAGGCAGCACTGAAGGTAGCCAGCCGGAAAGAGAGTGCCGGCAAGCTCATCGTGGTTATTCTGCCTGATACGGGTGAGCGCTACCTGTCCGGCTTGTCTTTACCCGATGTTGAGGTTAATGCCCGGGAATAGGATATAATATGGAGTGATGTAAGGTTAACTAACTCCCGTAGCCAATCCACAAAAAGAATGATTCCCATGTTTCGGAAATTACGAGAAGATATCCTGAACACTTTTGCCAAGGACCCGGCAGCAAGAAGCATCATTGAGGTGCTCCTCTGCTATCCCGGACTGCATGCTTTATGGGGTCACCGGATAGCCCATTTCCTGTGGCAGCACCGTCTCCGGCTACTGGCACGCATTACCTCGCATATCAACCGCTTTTTCACCGGAATTGAAATCCATCCCGGTGCCAGAATCGGCCGGCGTTTCTTTATCGACCACGGTGCCGGGGTAGTCATCGGCGAGACCACCGAGATAGGAGATGATGTGTTGCTCTACCAGGGAGTGGTGCTGGGAGGCACCACGCTGGAGAAGAAAAAGCGCCACCCTACCCTGGGTAACAATGTCGAAATGGGCACCGGAGCGGTAGCCCTGGGCCCAATTACCATCGGAGAGGGCGCCCGGATTGGCTCCGGTTCCGTGGTAATAAAATCAGTCCCGCCCGGAGCTACTGTCGTGGGTATTCCCGGTCGAGTCGTTTCCAAAGAACCCCATCCCATCACCGACCTGGAACATGCCAAACTGCCTGACCCGATAGCTGAAGCAATCCGCCAGGTTCGCACCCAGCAGCGCCAACTGGAGGGACGACTGGCCAGACTGGAGAGGCTGAATAGCCCCGCCGGCTCCACGGATGAAACGGCA
>CAYXWH010000028.1:0-8323 GCA_964468755.1 uncultured Dehalococcoidaceae bacterium | reverse complement strand
AGAATAAAGAGGAGTAAGCCGGCAGACTCTGCCGCCAATCAGGAGGGGAAATGGTTAGAAGACGCCTGATGTTCACCTTTACCCAGGATTTAATCAAAGAACCCGTTATCTATACACTGGGACAGCAGTTCAATATCGTCACCAATATCCAGGTCGCTGATATCGAGGAAGACCGGGGATGGGCGATTTTGGAACTGGAAGGCAGCGAGGAGGATATCGAGCAGGGTATTGCCTGGGCAACCAGTCGCGGTATGAGGGTTGAGCCGGCAGGTCTGGACTGGAGTGAGGAGTAGACCCGGACTATTACCTGTCTCTTGCAATATACCGAAACCTGTACTATACTCCATATAACTGAATAGTGGTGCTAGGGGAGCTACAGGGCTGAGAATCCCTTCGGGGGTAACCCTCTGAACCTGAACTCGGTAATACGAGCGTAGGGAAGCAAATGCTGAACCGCCAGAAGTTCGTAATTGCTCCAAGCTTCTGGTTTTTTGTTTATCCCTTCCGTGCCCGTCTCGCCGGCGCCTCCTGAGTAGATCACACGCGGCAAGGAGATGAGATGTTACCACAAATAGGCAAAGTAGACAAAAAGACATTTGATGACATTATTTTCCCCAGGCTGGGCAAACCGGACAAATCGGTATTAATCCCGCCCTGCCATGGCGTGGACGCTGCTGTGATTGAATTACCCGGCAACCAGGTTATGGTCATCGCTGAAGACCCTACCTTTGGCATGCCGGCACTGATGCCACACTTCGGCTGGGCAATCGTCCACATCTGCGCCAGTGATGTGGCCGTGCTTGGCATGCCACCGAAATACCTGACCATCTGCCTGATGCTTCCGCCAGGCACCGGGGATGAGGTGCTGGAACATATCTGGTCGGAAATTCACCAGGAGTGTGAAAAGCTGGGCATCGCCATTGTCGGCGGTCATACCGGCATCTATCCCGGCATCGCCTACCCGTTGAACGGCGGCTGCACCGTTGTCGGCATTGGAGAAAAAAAACGGATTACGCCAGCGTCAAACGCCCGTGTCGGCGACCGGGTTATCATCACCAAGGGACCGGCAATCGAAGCGGTAGGCGTTCTGGCTTGCCAGGCAGAGGCAGCCCTGGAAAGTAAGCTGGGAAGAGACATCGTTGCCAGAGCCAAGGACTATTTCTTCGAGATGACCGTGGTCAAGGATGCGCTGGTCGCCGCGCCTTACGCCCATGCCATGCATGACGCCACCGAGGGCGGTCTGCTCAACGGAGTCTATGAAATCGCTGAGGCGTCTCATATCGGAGTAACCATCTTTGAGGAAAAGATAGTAGTGCCGGAAGAGGTTAAGGCTGTTTGCGAGCATTTCAACATTGACCCGCTCGTCTCGGTAAGCGAAGGTACCCTGGTAATAACCGCCAACGCGGAGAACAGCCCGGCTCTCCTCAAAAAACTAACCGAAAACGGCATTTCTGCCTGGGAGATAGGTGAAATGACCGCCGGAGACAGGGTCTTCGTCCGTAACGATGGCAGTAACGAAGAGTTGATCCCGGTAAGTGTCGACCCGTTCTGGGCAGCCTATTTCAGCACACTGGAGGCATAGCATTGGAAAGCAAAAAGCAGGGAGAAATGATAATCACCGACATGGCATCGGCAGTGGCCATGCTGGAGCGCTGCCGTGAGTTCGCCAATCTCATGCCCGAGGTAAGGGTTAATCTGGTATACGCCCCGCCGGGAGCCGGGACACCCGAAGAAGTCGCCGCCATTGATGGCCGGATAACCGTGGTCAACGGTCTGCCTCATGCTTCGGGTTCGCCAAAATGGGGGGCCTCCGACCATATGGCGCGACTGATAATCGAGATACGAAAATACAACCCGGAAATCAACGCCGGTATCAACTTCCGGTATGATACGGCAGTACACGATATAATGCAGGAATACTGCCGGGAGAAAGGACTGCGCTTTGGCTGGATTGACCGCACCCATGAACCGCCGGAGGTGGCGGAACGAGACGGTAGCTCCATGCCGTGGAAGATAAAGCAACTGGTCAGCAGCTCCGGGGGTGTGCCCTGCTTGTTTTTTGAGGGAGAAGGCTGGGGCAAGGAACCCCTTTCCGTGGTACTGGGCGCCTCTGCCACCGAAGTCACTGAAATCGCTATAGAGATTGCCCGGCGTTACTACCATAAACAATAATACATCTGGTAATATAGGCATACACATGAAAGTAGTAGTTGCCATGAGCGGCGGTATTGATTCATCGGCGGCGGCTATTCTACTCAAGGTAGCCGGTCACGAGATAATCGGCATGACCATGCAACTCGGTAATGACGATGCCACCAATGCCAGAACGGTTGCCGATAAACTGGACATACCTCACTATACACTCGATGTAACGGATATCTTTGCCGAAAAGGTTATCGACTATTTCTGCCGAGAATACCAGTCGGGCAGAACGCCAAACCCCTGTATCCGCTGCAACCGGCATATCAAGTTCGGCGCACTCCTGGAAAACGCCAGGCAAATGGGCGCTGACCTGGTGGCGACCGGACACCATGCCCGAATAAGAAGCAAGGCCTCCAGCGATCGATTCCTTCTGAAAAAAGGCATTGACCGGCGGAAAGACCAGTCTTACTTTCTTTATTTGTTGACCCAGCAGCAGCTCAGCCATGCGCTGTTTCCCGTAGGCAATATTACCAAGGAAAGGACACGGCAAATAGCCGGAGCCCTGTGGCCACCGCTGGGAGCCAGGGCAGAAAGTCAGGAAATTTGCTTTATTCCCGATGATGACCATGTCACTTTCCTGAAAAGCGCTCTTGCCGAAGCCGCCAGACCCGGCCCGATACTCGATAGTAAGGGGAATATTCTGGGTACCCACCAGGGCATTCCCTACTATACCGTCGGACAGCGTAAAGGTCTGGGCATCACTGCCCCGGAACCGCTTTACGTTATTCGTATCGACCCCGAACAAAATGCGGTTATCGTCGGCAGCAAAGAAGAAGCCTATGCCACCGAACTTATCGCTTCCGGGCTTAACTGGATAAGTATCGACCGCCTGAACGAGCCGATTGCCGCCAGGGCAAAGATACGATATCGCCACCGGGAGGCTGATGCCATTATTACTCCTCTCAACGAGGATAGTTGTTATGTAAATTTCTCCGAGCCACAGTGGGCAATTACCCCGGGACAGGCGGTGGTCTTCTACCGGGAAGATACCGTTATCGGTGGCGGTACTATAGATAGTGTCAAAGGCTACGGAGAGAAAACAAAAGAGTGATGACAGGAACCCCCCGGAACAAGGATGGCACGGGAATAAGGAAGGAACCATGACTACCAGTAATGAACAGGCATCCGTAGTACAAGCAATAGTACGCTTGAAGAAGAAGCGAAATGCCGTTATCCTCGCCCACAACTACCAGTGGGGTGAAGTGCAGGACATTGCCGACTTTGTCGGCGACTCGCTGGAACTGAGCCAGCAGGCAGCCCGGACTACGGCGGATGTAGTTGTCTTCTGCGGTGTCCACTTCATGGCGGAGACAGCCGCCATCCTCTGCCCGGATAAGACCGTTCTGCTTCCCGATGAACAGGCGGGCTGTCCCATGGCTGATATGATTACCGCGGAACAGCTGATACAGAAGAAGCGGGAATTCCCTCAAGCCACGGTCGTATGTTATGTAAATACCACTGCGGCGGTGAAGGCGGAATCAGATGTGTGCTGCACCTCAGCCAATGCGGTTAAAGTGGTGCAGAGCCTGGGCGACCGGGAAATACTCTTTATCCCCGATACATACCTGGGACAGTATGTTATCAGCCAGACCGGTAACCAGATGGTCCTCTGGCCCGGCTACTGCCCGACACACGTGAACATAAAGCCCGAGGATATTTCCCGATTGCGCCAGCAGTATCCCGAGGCAAATGTGGTTGTCCACCCGGAGTGTACACCCGAGGTTATTGCCCTGGCTGACCATGCGCTTAGTTCCGGTGGTATGTGCCGCTTTGCCCGCAGAGAAGACGTGAGCCAGCTGATTGTCGGCACCGAGATTGGCCTCATCCACCGGCTTAACAAGGAAAACCCCGGCAAGCAATTTATTTCAGTCTCGGAGCATGCCATATGCCCTACCATGAAATTGATAACACTGGAGAAAATCCTTCGGTCACTGGAAGCGATGTCACCCCGGGTGTCCATCCCGGAAACGGTCCGCCGCCAGGCAAAAGCCGCTGTAGACCGGATGCTGGAAATTGTATAATCAGACGCGCCTATCCACCCGGTTTCCTTGAGTTCAGCCATTTCTGCTTCTGATTTACCCGGTTCAGCTCATCGGTCGGCTGATACTGCCGTAAAAATTCATCGCGAAAACTATGAAAGGTGCCATCCAGAATGGCTCGCCGCAAGTCCCTCATCAGAGTATTAATGAAGCTCAGGTTATGAATGGTCGCCAGCCGGTAGGCGAGAAGCTCTTCGCACTTGAACAGGTGGTGCAGATAGGCTGCGGAAAAGTTCCGGCAGGTATAGCAATCGCAACCGGGGACCAGCGGCTCATCCACCGTCCGGAACACGGCGTTACGTATATTGCGCCGTCCCCGGGGTGTAAACAGGGCACCGTTACGGGCAACCCGGGTGGGCAGGGCACTGTCAAAGATATCAATGCCGCAGGCGACGCCCTCAACAATGTCCTCCGGTGATCCCACCCCCATGAGATACCGGGGCTTGTGCCGGGGTAGCAAAGGCACGGTATATTCCACCAGTTCGAAGGTTACCTTTTTCGGTTCGCCGATACTCAAACCGCCAATAGCATAGCCGGCAAAGTCCAGTTCGCTCAGATACTCCGCAGACCGGCGACGGAGCTCAGGGTACAGACCGCCCTGCACGATACCGTATAACATCTGGTCTTCACGTTTCTGCGCCTGCTTGCACCTCGCTGCCCACCGGCTAGTCCTGTCCACCGCCTGCTTTACCTTTTCCAGGCTCTCGTCATGGGCCGGGCACTCATCGAGTACCATGATAATATCCCCACCCATCGCCTCCTGGTACCGGATAGCCAGTTCCGGAGTCATGAAGTGCTCGCTCCCGTCGATATGGGAGCGGAAGGTAACCCCTTCATCGGTAATCCGGCACAGCGGCGACAGGCTGAAGATCTGGTAGCCCCCGCTATCGGTAAGTATGGCGCCCGTCCAGGCCATGAACCGGTGCAGACCACCCATCCGCTCAATGACATCGATACCCGGTCTCAGGTAAAGGTGATAGGTGTTCGCCAGCACCATAGTATAGCCCAGACTGGTAATTTCCCCGGGGACGAGTGTTTTGACGGTTGCCTGGCTACCCACCGGCGTGAATACCGGCGTCAGCAACCGGCCATGCGCCGTCACCAGTTCCCCGGCACGCGCATTACTATCGTCACAGGTCTTCACCACTTGAAAATTATTTTCCGTCACCTTGCCTCCGCGAAGCTTAGCCAAGTATCAATATATCCAGCCACATCACCAGGAATATCAGACCAAGATAGGGAAACGACGACAGCTTGTACAATCGCCACGAGTCACGGGCAGCATTAGAAGAGACCAGTCGATAACTACCGTAGACCATCATAATCCCCAGTAGATTGGCTAGCACCAGGTAAAGCCAGGCAAAGCCGCCTACGAAATAGAGCGCAATTGATGCTGCGTAAAGCACCAGCGAGAACAGCAGCAGTACCTTGACCGCATCCTTTACCGCCACATTTATCGGGAAGTAAGTCAGCCCTGCCCGGAGATAGTCCTCGCGATGTGATATAATCACGCTCCACACGTGCAGCGGCAACCACACCGCTATCAGGACACAGAGAAGCCCTATCTCCCAGCTGAGAACCGGCTTGACAGCAAACCACCCCATCAGCACCGGCGCACAACTGGCAATCAATCCCTGGGGGTAAATGCAGGTCATCCGCTTCCGCCAGGTGGCTGCCACCAGAGTGCCCACCAGGTCAGCTACAAAGGCATAGGGGTGCAGTTGCCACGCCAGTACCAGGCCGGCGATAATCAATCCCGCCAGTAACGGTAAAACCCTCTGCGGTGGATGGATACGCTTTGCCGGCAGCGCCCGGTTTCGGGTGCGTTCCATACGGGCATCGATATCACGGTCGAGGTAATTGGTCAGGCCATTAGCTCCGGCCGCTGCCAGTAATATTGTGAGTGCCACCAGCAGCAGATATGGAGACAGATGACCCTCATCGGCGATAATTGCCGCCACCACCCCGATAAAGGTCAGCAGGATACTGGGCAGTGGTTTCAGCACCTCGATATAGCTTGGCACACTGCCGGGCCCGGTTCTACTTCTAACCAAAAAAGCGAATATCCTTTCGATAAAACAATTTCCGTATCTACACCACCATTATACACAATACATTTATGATTATCGAGAAAATAGGCTGTAGTTATGTTAACCTGGCGACTTGCCTTATCACCTAAAACGTAGTATTAATTAATCATGATAACAAGAATGAAACAAATACTTGCCCAGGACCATAAACGACAGCAGGCTTCAGCTGATTTGATACCGTCTGCCGTCTTGTTACCCCTCTACTATAAGCAGGGACAATACCACCTTCTTTTCACCAAAAGGACCGAGACGGTACGAGTGCACAAAGGCCAGATATCCTTTCCCGGCGGTGTCTACGAAGAAGACGACGGCACACTGCTGAACACGGCACTACGTGAGTGCCAGGAGGAAATAGGACTGATTAGCGAGGATATCGAGGTACTGGGCGCCCTGGATAGTGAACCAACCGTGACCACAAGCTACCTTATTTCGCCCTTCGTCGCCCACATTCCCTTTCCATATCATTTCCGGATTAACCGGCACGAGATTGATGAGATTATTGAAATTCCGGTCTCACAATTCATTGAAAGCGGTTTCTCCCTGTCAACGACAATGTCGGCACATGGCAAGTCCGCCATTACCTATATATACCGTTATCAGGACCGGGTAATCTGGGGGGCTACGGCACGAATATTACATAGATTCGTTACTGTCTTTACCAGGGCGATGGCTATTGAGAATAAAGATACAGAGAACACCTCTGGCCCGGACAATAATCTCAACCAACGAGAGCACAATCTTTCAGGAGAATATTTCTCTCGTAACCGGCATAATTCCCCTGGACAGTAACCGTCTGTCCGCTCCCCAACCGCTGCAGTCTGGAGCCGGATTCCCGGTCAAAGATACACCGGATATGCCATAGATTACTGCCGTTTCCGCTGAGAAGAATGTAGAAAATATCGAGTGCATCCCTTACCATTACCTTCTCCACCACCCCGGTCACATGGAGCACCTTGTCGTCAAATCTCTGGTGGGCTTCCGCCCGGTTCGCCTGAAACGCGGAAACCACTCCAGCCACGCTTATTTTGATGGCGCCCGATTCCATCACCGTCCCGTATTCCGGCTCCGGCTCCTGGTTGGCTTGTTCTACCGGACCCTTTTCCGTTGCCGGCTCATTTTCTATTTCCTCCCCCGCCTCCTGCATGGGTTCAGTCGCTACATCGCCTTCCTCTCTAGCTGCCGTCTCAACATCAGGTGCTGCCTCGGCTTCCAGCTCATCCTCAGATGCTTTCTCGGCCTCCGGCTCAACCTCAGGTACCTCTTTCGTTTCCGGCTCAACCTCAGCCACCGGTACGGTCACGGGTTCAGCCTCGTCTTTAACCTCCGCTTGAGGAGTGCTTTCTTCAGTCAGCCTGGCTTCAGGTTCAGCGACCTCCCCGGCTTCGTCTTCCGCTGCCTGCACCGACTTCACTTCCAGTTCAGGCGCTTCCGTAGCCAAGTGTTCTTCACTGATGGCAACTTCGGCGGGAGCTCCGGGTTCTACCCCAGCCTTTATTTCTACCTCTGGCTTGGTTTCCGCAACCGGTTTTCTCTTAACCTTCTTAACCGGCTCAGCCCTGACTTCCGCAACCGGTTCACGCTTAACCTCCTCGGTCGGCGGCGGCTCTGCTTCCTCAACTGCTTTCGGTTCGGGGCGGGGTTCCGGCGGTGGCGGCGGCACTACCTCTCGCTCAGGTGCACGCTCCTCTTCCGTTACCGGCGGCACATACCGTGCCTGCCGTTCCTCCCTCAGTTCCCGGAATGTCTTGGGTATCTTTTTATAGGACCTGGACAGCAAAGGATAGCCGCACCACTGACACGCCCAATCCTCAGTCCTTGCCGTCGGTCGTCCGCAATTCGGGCACTTCTGCATGAAACACCTCCACCATAGGGTATAATCGATGGCATCATGTTGTCAATACATGTACCCGCACCCGGTACGTTGGTAACCTTACAATTATTGCTATCCCGTTACTAAAAAATGTGTGCCGGGCTGTTATAATGAGATGGCTT
>CAYXWH010000027.1:19009-22495 GCA_964468755.1 uncultured Dehalococcoidaceae bacterium | reverse complement strand
TGATTTCATCAGAGAAGTTCAGCTTGCTGACCCCGGTAATAACTCCTATTGCATCACGACCTCGTGGTCTTGCCACTTTCTATATCTCCTTTCTATGGTAGTGTTAGCGCATCATATTGCTATACCTGCTACCATACGTACTGCTATTAATTATCAGTGTTTTGCCTTCGCTTTTCAATATCGGGCGCTGGCACTATACCCAACCGCCCCTTAAAAGTTAAGAGGGGTCGGGGTGGCAGCTGGTTTTGGTGGGAAGTTTGAATCCAAGCGGTTGTGCTCAACCAAACTGCAGCGCCACGCCCAACCCCAGCCCCAACCCCAGCGCCAGTCCCGGCGCCAGGATATGCACTGCCCTCCAGCCCCTGGAGGGCAGTGCAGGTATGCTATTCTATTCTATTCTATTCTACTGTCCACTGTCTGGGGAACTTATGCCCGAGTCTCCGGCAGGTATTGAGGAAGAGCTGCATGACCTCGGTACCGGGTAGCCCCTTGAGGTCCATTTCATGGGCCCACTCAGCCGGATAGTTGTCCATGAGGTTAGCCCATTTTACCTTCTCCGAATAGGGTAGCTCGTTGATGGTTCCGCCGGCTTCCAAAATACCCTTCACGCCATTAGCGGTGTATCCTTCCACCATTTCAACGTTAAATATCGTGGCATCTATGGCTGTCTGCGTCATTATCTCCTGGATGTCACGGGGTAATTTTACCCAGGTATCATTGTTGATGACCGGCAGCGCCACTATCTCCGAACCAAAGCCGACCCAGGTCGCGTATTTGGCGACTTCGTGGAGCCTGAAGCTAAGGATGGAGCCAATGCCCATACATTCGGCTTCAATTACACCGGTCTGTAATGACTGGTACATCTGAGGAGCGGGGGTGTTTACCGGTACGGCCCCGATAGCCTGCATTATCTTTGGGTAATATATGCCTATGGTTCCGATTTTCACACCATTTAAGTCTTCTATGGTATTAATGGGCTTTGTGGCGCATAAATCCTTGGCGGCTACCGCCGCGGCATAAAGGAGTTTTACACCGTAGCGCTCAACATCATTTCGTACCGCCGGGTTTTGAATCATGGTCCCGTAAAGCTCTTTGAGTACCGCTGGATCGCTGGGACTAAAGAATACCGGCATCTGCATGTTAATCAGTGGCAGCCTGTCTGGATTATTGGGAGCATTTATCAGGCCGACATCAACAAAACCACTGGCGACACCATCGATGGTCTCTGTGGTTTTGAGCAGGCTTCCAGCCCAGAAGGTTTCAAACTCGACCCGACCATTGGTGCGTTTTTCCACCTCTTCAAGCCACCATTTAAAGGATATGGCTGGGCTGGCGTGCTCGGGTAGAGGGGAGGATGCCTTGAGGGTAAAAGTAGTCTCTGGGCTGGGTGCCGGTGCGGGTGCCGGTGATGGTGCGGGAGCGGGTGCGGGAGCGGGTGCGGGAGCGGGTGTCGGTGCGGGAGCTGGTGCCGGTGCAGGCGCCGGTGCGGGAGCTGGTGTGGGAGCTGGTGCCGGTGCTGGACCAGCGCAACCGAAGGTTACTGCTAACAGCAACATCAGTGTTACTACCATGAATATGAGGCGAGACGTCTTTTTCATAATTCACTCACCATCCTTGTTTAATTTAGGTTGTTGCGATTTATACTATTTAATAGTATTTCATATAGAGAGGTATGTTGTTTTGTATTTCGATGGGGGAATACTCACCTCCTTTCTAACAAATAATCAGCATTTTCATTGTCAAGAAGAACAAATCAGTCAAACCGAGGTGAAGTATGGATTATCTTAACAACTTTCCGAAGCAAAGTTAAACGTATACGATATTCGTAACCGATGCAATTTATTGAAAATTCTATCACCTGCTTAAATAGCTTGTCAAGACCTGATATTTTCTCCCGATAACAGCGGAGAGTGCCGGGAAAATATCGGATTATGGCTGAGTGACGGCGATCGTACTAGTTCTCAAGTGAGCATTGCAATAGTTCGAAGGGGGTCATTGACCAGCTATTTCAGAGGTTTATTTTCAGAGAAATCTCCAACTATAGCAGCTCGCGCCATAGACCTGGGTTTATATTGAAGGTGATAATGAATTGTTTTAAATGGCTCGGCGTAAGGGCGCTCTTTTCCCAGCCAGGGGCGCGTGGGTAATGAGTATAGGTAATCATATAACAGAAAGCTGGGGATGGGCTGCTCAAACGATAGATATTTTTTACTTTGACTGGGGCGAATATATTAATCGAGGGACGGCATAGATAGTACCAACGGGCATTGCCGGTTAGTTACCTGGGATATTGGTCGCCTCGAAGAAAAACATCATGTTACTTTTCTGAATTGATGGTCATTTCCCCCTTTTACTTATATTCTATAATAGGCTTGTTTTTAGCCATATTCGGTTACATTTACTCATATAAGGTAGCCCATTCGGTGTAACCTTCCGGGTTGCCAGGTACCCATTCGGGTGGGACACGGTAGGCCCGGTAGACGCGGGCGGGGCCCTGTGGTCCCTTGAGCGGGCACATGATATCCCAGACGATTTCCTTTTCCGGGGTAACCTCAAAGACACGTCCGTTAGCACCATCGGTAATCAGGGTATTCCCGTTGGGCAGGCGCTGGGCAGAGCTGATGTTATGGCTGAAGAAGAACTCATCACCGCTTTCCGCTCCGTACTGCCAGGCGACTTCCAGCGTTACCGGATTAAGTTCAACCACCCGGGAGTATTGCCTGGTGTATCTGGGGAAATCGGTTGGTCCACCGTAGCCGGAATTCCCCCCATTATCAAAAATCAGGATGTTCCCCTCACCGGGCAGTCCCTTGGGAATCATGTGAGCATGGTGTGAACCGACAAACTGACCCAGGTTATATTCCGGGGTGCCCGTAACGAAATCAGGTCCCACTTTCCAGACGACGTCTCCCGTGCCACGACTGATAATGGCAACAAAGTTAGCACTACGGGAACATATCATAATATTTTCCGGGTTAAAGCGCTCATCCCCGGTCTCATCGAACCAGTGGTTCTGACCGAGGACAGACAGGGTGTTCAGGTGCAGCCAGTCGCCACGTTCTTTCTCCGGTTCGAAATGAGGGTTGTTGCAGATAGCATCTCTGGCTGACTGGTCGAATCCGAATTCCTCGAAGTGGTCGGCAGCGTGCCATTCGAAGCCGGTGAGTTTGCCGTTCTCGTCTACCTCATAAATGACGTCGTCTACCAGTTCCTTATCGCTTATTTTCGGGACGACCTTGTTCTTATGCGCCAGAAGCAGGGTCTTACCCTGTTTGAGGCATTCCTGACCGGGGGCATAATAGCCTACTGGATTGCCTTCTCGCTGAAAGTCATGGTGCTGCCGGGACATCATGACGCCGGTGCCGTCATCGTCCCAGCAACAGGTTGACCACTCTTCTACACCATCCCAGCTCACCTGCACGAACTCAATAGCGTCAAACCAGGGGGTTCCTCCGGGTGGACCTCCAGGAGGTGGTCCCCCAGGAG
>CAYXWH010000027.1:0-18909 GCA_964468755.1 uncultured Dehalococcoidaceae bacterium | reverse complement strand
GCACCTCCCGGTGGCTCTGGGGATGGCGCGAGCGGGTCGTCCTTACCCGTTCGCACACGCTTGGTTCCCAGTATTGAGCCACAGGGAAGCATTTTACACAGGTCAACGAGTTCCAGTTCCTTCACTATCTCTCCGTTCATATTTACGAAGATACCATGTGAACCGGGTCCGACGGGACTGAGGAGTGTGTAGCCCTCACAGCACCTGGTAGTGGGTAGTTGTGCCGGTTCCGGGGCCGGTGTGGGCGCCGGTTCTGGAGCTGGAGGTACTGGTGGAGTTGGAGCCGGGGGAACATCATTCCCGGCGCAACCACCGATAAGCGAAATACAAAGCGGTACTATGGTTACTGCTATCAACCGAGCCATTTTCATGATCGCTTGCCTCCTTTTGGCATTACCATTTTCGGACTACCACGGGATACTCCGTTTAGTCGCCGTCTCCCCTCTTTTAACTGGCTATCTTAGGCGGGGACGGATATTCTTTAATCATGGGTTTTGATAGTTTAGCATAGAAATACCATATGAATGTTAAAATATTGTTAGGAAAATGGTAGATGTGCCCATTGTTTTATCAGCGATTCTGTTAGTACCGTTGCCAACTGAATGTGTATGGCAGATAGTATAACTCCTACCGTTTTTAGTCAACCCCTTGTTTTCTGGTTTCACCTTGCTGTCCATCGCTTGGTGGTCAAAGAGAAATAGGCTGCTTAACACTGATAAGCATAATTGCCTAGCTTTCAGGAATGCCGGTAGGCGTAAATAACTAGACAGCAGCTACCAAAAAATAGGCATCAACGCGGTAGCTATTTCCATTGATACAGGTATAATGTCGGGAGTGGGGCTGTGAAAGTTTACCGGGAGGGCAGTAAAAGTGTTGACTATGCCCTGTGGTTGTCCCTGTACCCGGCAAGGAACAGTGAGACTCACCGGCGTGAGTGTCGGCTGTGGTGGCGATTTTGGTCATATTTCCCCCTCTTATACCCGCAGTGACAGCTATTTCCCTGACCTCGCATTGTGCTAGAATTTAATTATGGGCTGATTACCTTGTGAAGTAATCGAATATGCTTTGGGGGGTACAGGATGCTCAGTGGGCCGATTTTGATAGTGGATGATGAGGCGATTGTGCGTGAATCGATTGGCGACTGGCTGAAAGATGCCGGGTACCAGGTGGCAACGGCGGAGACCGGTGAAGAAGCCCTGGAGATGGTGGAGGAGCATGACTTCAGTATTATTATCCTGGATGTGAGACTGCCGGGGAAGACCGGGATGAAGGTTCTCCAGGAAGTGAAGGCGCTGAAACCGGACATCAAGTCGATCATCATAACTGCCTACCCCACCATGGAACTTGCCAATGAAGCCAGAAAGCTTGGTGCCATTGACTATCTAATCAAACCCGTTGTCCCTGATGAACTGGAGCAGCTTATAAGAGAAATACTGGTTAAATGTGAACACGAAGGATAAGGAGGCTGTGGCGATGATGGAGAATACCGTGTTAATAGTGGATGATGAGGCGATTGTGCGTGAATCGATTGGCGACTGGCTGAAAGATGCCGGTTACGGGGTGGCAACAGCGGAAAGCGGTGAAGAAGCCCTGGAATTGATAGCGAAGCGGGATTTCAGTGTTATGGTTCTGGACATACGATTGCCCGGACTAACCGGGCTGTCGGTATTAAAAGAGGTTAAGGCACAGCGCCCCTGGATACAATCCATTATTATTACCGCCTATCCCTCCGAAGAGACCACTGCTGAGGCGAAGAAACTGGGTGCCATCGATTACTTGATTAAACCGCTGGCTCCTGATGACCTGGAGCAACTGATACGGGAAACGATAGACTCGATGGGCCGGGAGCCCACGGTTAAGGCGGTAACGGAGGTAATGCCCAAGCCAGCGGTAGAGAAGGTTATTGAAGTGGGCAAGTCCTTTGTCCTTACCAGAGATAGCTTGCGCTTGCTGGTAGAGGGACTGGCTGGTGAGATGGAGGTTGTCGGGGTTAAGTCCAGGCAGGGCAAATACGTTTTTGATACCCTCGATAGCTTTGATGAGCTCTGTCTTGACTATGACGTAACTGTTATGCCGCCGACCAAGTATTTGCTGCCCGCCAAGGATACCCTGTTCCGTTTTACCGTTGGCTATGATTCCAAGGTGATACCGGTGGTCGAAGCGGTTCCCCGGGCTCTGGTTGGCGTGCATCCGTATGATATCAAGGCAATCGAACTGCTCGATGTGGCATTCTTGTCCACCAATACTGACCCTAACTATAATGCCCGGCGGCAGAAAACAGTAATCATCGGGGTAGATTGTCTGCACCCATCTCCCAATTCATTTTCGCCGAGTATGGGTACTCGCCTGGCAGACACCGGTTTTGACCTGCTGCTTACCGATATTGGCGGTGAGTTCATGGTAGAGATAGGCTCGGAGAGAGGTGCGGAGCTGCTGTCCAGATACGCTGAAGTGAGGCAGCCCTCCGGTGATGAAATCGCCCGGCAGAAAGCAGTCAGGGATGAAGCCCTGAGCAGATACCAGCTTTCTCTCGATGTGCCCAAGGAACAACTACCCAAGCTGCTGGAAGAGGGCTACGATGACCCATACTGGGAGACCAAGAGCGAGTCATGCCTTAGTTGTGGCTCATGTGTGATGGTATGCCCCACCTGTTTTTGCTTTGATGTTGAAGATGAGCTTGCCCTGGACCTGAGAGGTGGGGAGCGATTCCGCCGCTCGGATGGTTGTGTCCTGGTTGATTTTGCCAGAGTGGCTACCGGTGAGAATTTCCGGTATGACCGGGCCAGCCGGTTGCGACACCGGATATTGCGTAAAGGGAAGTACATTATGGAACGATACGGCAAGGTTGGCTGTGTCGGCTGCGGCCGTTGTGTTACCGCCTGCCTGGCGGACATTGCCAGCCCGCTGGAGGCATTCAATGCTATCGCGGAATCGGCGAGAGCCAAGGAAGCGGCGGCGCGTCTGGTCAGGGAAGCTAAGGCAGAGACCGAACTCTATACGCCACACCTTGCCCAATTGGTAAAGGTCACCAGTTTGACGGCGGCGGAGAAGATGTTTGAGTTCAGGTTCAAGGACGGCAGCGAACTGGGTCACCGTCCCGGGCAATTCGTTGAGGTCTCCATTTTGGGTCTCGGCGAAGCTCCCATATCTATCTCGTCATCGCCGACCCGAAACGGGAGCTTCCAGTTGGCGGTCAGGAATGTTGGCAATGTGACGAGGCGGCTGCATACCATGAAAAAGGGCGCTTACGTGGGGATTCGCGGTCCTTTCGGCAATGGCTTTCCACTGGATGACCTTGAGGGTAAGGATGTTCTCCTGATTGCGGGCGGTATCGGCCTCTTTCCGCTGCGGTCGCTGATACAGTATATCCTGAACCGCCGCGAGTCTTTTGGCCGGGTTATCCTGCTCTTTGGCGCCCGGTCACCGGCAGAGCGGTTGTTTGTCGATGAACTGGATGCCTGGAGACAGCGACCCGATGTTGAGTTCTACGAAACTGTGGACAGGGGAGACCAGGACTGGAAGGGTAACGTTGGCGTGATTACCACGTTGATTCCCGGCATTACCATTGATCCCAAAAACACCATGGCCGCAGTGGTGGGTCCACCCATAATGTACCGCTTTGTTATCGGCGAGTTGAAGAAGAAAGACCTTGCTGATGAAAATATCATACTGTCACTGGAGAGAAGGATGAAGTGTGGAGTGGGCAAATGCGGCCACTGCCAGATTAACGGCGTTTATGTGTGCCTTGAGGGGCCGGTATTTACCCTTGATCGGCTGAGACATTTAAGGGAGGCAGTATAATGAAGCCAAAAATTGCGTTCTTTGATTTTACCGGATGTGAAGGGTGCCAGCTCGATGCATTGAACCTCGATGGCGATGAGCTCCTCGCCCTGCTTGGTGCCGTGGATATCGTGAACTTCAGGGAAGTTATGACTGAGAGGAAGGACAACTACGATATTGCTTTTATTGAAGGGAGCATTACCCGCCAGTCAGAGATTGCCCGACTGCAAAAAATACGTGAGCGGGCCAAGGTGCTGGTGGCACTGGGGGCCTGTGCCTGCATCGGGGGAATTAACTGCCTGAAGAATCACGTCCCTATGGAGGAGGCGCTGCGGGCAGTCTATGGTGAGGCAGCTCAATACTATGATACCATTCCGGCGCGGCCGGCTGACGCAGTGGTTCCGGTTGACTATTATGTCCGGGGCTGCCCACCGGTGCACTCTGAGCTGGCCAAGGTAATCAAGGCGCTATTGGTAGGCAGGAAACCGGATATACCCAATTATCCCGTCTGTGTTGAATGTAAGATGGCGGGGAACATCTGTGTTTTTGAACGTGGTATGTATTGCCTGGGTCCGGTCACCAGGGCGGGTTGCGGGGCTATCTGTGTCACCAGCGGTCGAGTGTGCTGGGGGTGCCGGGGCCTCGTTGATGATCCCAACCTGAACTCGCAGAAGGATATACTGAAAAAGTATGGTCTCACGCCTGACCAGATAATTGAGAAGTTTAAGATTTATGACACCTGTACGGAGGTGATCAAGTGACCAAGGTTAATATTAATGTGCATCAGTTGACCCGTGTCGAGGGACACGGCAATATCGTGTTGAATGCCCGGGATGGCAGGATAGAGGAACTCAGGTGGGAGGTTACCGAGTCACCCCGCTTCTTTGAGGTCATGATGCGCGGACGCTACTATGAGGATGTCCCCCATATTGCCTCCCGAATCTGCGGTATCTGCTCCATTGCCCACTCGACGGCCTCAATACAGGCTACTGAAGCCGCTTTTAGAATCTCGCCGTCAGAGCAGACCCTGCTTCTACGCAAGCTGCTCTATAACGCTGAAATCCTGGAGAGCCACGTACTGCATGTTCTCTTCCTGGCTGCACCTGACTTCCTCGGCGTGGGGAGCGTTTTCCCGCTGGTAGAGACCCATAAGGATGTGGTATTGCTGGCGTTGCGGTTAAAAAGGCTGGCCTATAACCTTGCCGAAGTGCTGGCGGGCAGGAAGACTCACCCCATTTCCTGTGTGGTGGGCGGCTTTGCCAAGTTGCCCGGGTGGAGCGAGCTTGAAGCCCTGCGCCAGAGACTGGAAGACGCCCGGGCTGACTTTGATACCGTGGTTGATCTGGTGAAGACACTGAAAATTCCTGATTTTGTCCGGGAGACAGAATATATTTCCCTGCAAGACCGGAAAGAGTATGCCTATATCAGCGGTCATATCGCTTCCTCCGATGCCGGGCTTACCCCGGTGGAAAAGTATCTTGAGGTAACCAACGAGTTTTGTGTGCCCCATTCTACGGCTAAATACACCAGGAACCAGCGGGATTCCTATATGGTGGGCGCTCTGGCGCGCTTTAATAATAACCACGAGCAACTATCGCCTCGCGCTCAGAAAGTGGCTGAGGAAATTGGTCTCAGTGCGCCCTGCCATAACCCGTTTATGATTACGGTAGCGCAGCTGGTAGAGTCTGTCGATGTGGTTGAGGACAGTATAAGCATTATTGACCGGATACTGTCCCGGGGTTTGCAGGAAGAGGAAAATACGGTCAGGGTCCGTGCCGGCCGGGGCATTGGTGCGGTGGAAGCCCCGCGGGGAATCCTCTTCCACGACTATACCTATGACATGAACGGCATCCTGCTTAAAGCCAACTGCATCATTCCCACCAACCAGAACCATAACAATATCCAGAATGACATGGAGGTGCTGGTTCCCCAGATATTGAGTCGTCCTGAAGATGAGATAAGGCAAACTCTGGAGATGCTGGTCAGAGCCTATGACCCGTGTATTTCCTGTTCCGCGCACTTTTTAAATGTGTCCATCAGAAAGTGAGCGGCGGAAAGCGAGTGACTAGGCGGGTTGGGCTGGCTGGTCATTTTCGGGCCGGTAAGCGGGCAGTCGTACGGTGAAGGTACTCCCCTTCCCCGGCTCGCTCTGGACTTCGATACTGCCGCCATGACGTTCAATGATGCCGTATGAAACGGAAAGCCCCAGACCCACCCCCTTTACTTCGTCCTTGGTGGTAAAGAAGGGGGTAAACAGTTTGTCCATGTGCTCTGGTGCGATGCCGCAGCCGGTATCCCGAAAACTGACCTGGACCAGGTTGTCCTCGCCGGCCACGCTGCGGATGGTTAATTCACCGCCACCAGGCATCGCCTGAATGGCATTGACCATTAAATTAATAAAGACCTGCTGGATCTGTCCGGTGTCAGCAAAGACCAGCGGCACCGGTTCAGCTTCTTCCCGGATTACGTTAACCTTGTTCATACCAGCCTGGTGACCAATCAGGGACATAGTCCGGTCAATAACTTCGCTTACTTTCACCGGCTTTAATGCTGGCTCTGTCTGGCGGGAAAAATCAAGGAGGCCGCGTACCAGCTTTGAGCAGTGGTCAACGGCGGCTTCTATCTTGGTCAGATTGGACAGGGCTTCCTCTTTACTGAAAGTGTCACCGCCCACTTTTTTCTCGAGCAACTTGGTATAGACCAGTGCCCCGCCCAGCGGATTGTTAATCTCGTGGGCTATTGCTGCCGAGAGCTGTCCCAGGGCATTCATTTTTTCCGACTGTATAAGCTGCTTCTGGGTATTCTTCAGTCGCGCGATGTAGCTGTTCAGCTCATCATTCAGGGAAACTATCTCCTTGTACGCTTCCACCTGTCCTTCCAGATAGTTCAGCAACGTTGCCGCCATCCCGCTTACCAGGAAGGCAAAGAGGGCAAAGAGGATTGCCCTGACCGGGGCATAGGGAGCCGGGGCAAACATCAGGGCGTGGGGTAGCAGGATACCGAGGTAAACCAGCCCGCTGATAATTACCCCCCGCAACCGGTAGACTATGGCGGCATAGATGAGAGGATAGAAGAAGAGGAGTACGTACACATCATGGAACGTGGTCAACACAGCATAATAGAGGTAGCCGAAGACGGCGAGGAGCCCCAGGATTATCCAGAAATGGGGACTGCGCACGCCCCGGGTTGCCTTTACATGGATGAGCCGTTCCGCGAACCTGAGCGCGCCGCTGGTTCGCTCATCATGATAGTCCCGGTGCGGAATTTCATGCCTGTTTTCACTTGTCATGTTTATCTTGGTAATCCTCTTCTCGGGAGTGGTCCGGGTAAAGGATGTGGGGGTGGAACAGTAAAAATAATATCGATCCCAGGCAGGGGATAAACAGCATCGCCAGCACCCAGGGTGATTTGCGTCCGCCGAAGACCTTTGTCCCGGAAGCCAGGTCTGGTAGCAACAAGCCCACCAGCGCCCAGTGAACCAGGCCGAAGAGGACGATTCTTATAATCCACTCCGTGTCCATGCTCTGAGACCCCCGGATATTCCCGGTAGCATTATATCATTAAACAGGATGTGTGGAGAAGGTGATGTGGTAAGGACAAAGAGCAGGCAGTACTGGAGGGTTAATTACGATTGTAGTTCCGTGGCTAACCTTTCTGATTGGCTCATAGCCTTGGTACCTGATGAGATATTGCGGAAGATGGCAAGCTGGCAGGCCTTCCCGTCAGAGTCAATGTAGGGAGAAGCCAGAATCTCATAGCTTCTGCCATCGGGAAAATGGTAGTTCCATCTCTCAACATTTCCGGCGATTACCGCGTGGAGCTTGCAAATTTGGTGGCAAGGGCTGTTGCGATGGTACAGATAGCTATAACAGGTGGCGCCGGTGCCCTCGCCAAAGTCCTTCACCATGCTCGGATTGGTGAACCGGACAGTATAGTCCGGGCCGGTGATGAGTACGCCGTCGCCCATATTCTCCAGTATGCTTACCACCTTATCCCGCTCCCTTTTTATCCGGGTTTCCAGCAGGCATCGCCGCTCCGACTCATTGCGGATTTTGCCGGTGAGCATGCCGATGGCTCCAGCAACGATGATGAATAGCACCATTCTGAGCAGCGGGTCAGGGAAGGGAGATATGAAGAAGGCGCGGGGTAACATGAACACGAAAGTTACCAGGGTAACAATGATTGCCCCTTTAACCCTGGCAGTATAGCCGGCATAGATAATGGGGACCAGGAACACGAGGCGGTGTATGTCATGCACACCATAGAAGAATTCATGGCGTGCTGCTGCCCACGCCGCCCAGTCAACCAGTTCCCCGAAGTAGTAGAACAGGGTGCAGACAAAAAGGAGTACCGGCAGGTAGAATAACCTGCCGGAGTGGTGAACTTTAATTGCCGTTGCGGCTAACCTGTGCCGCAATGATGTTGTTTTCATTTCATCTTCACTCACCGTTTGAGCGCCGTGGTGTTACCCTGTTTTGCCCTTGCCGTCGGTGAGCGGCTGTCCTTATTCATTTTCGACAGTTTCCCTGACTCCCTTTTTGGCAAGAGCCCGTCTCTCTCTGTATTTCTTGATAGCTGCTGTCATGCCACCAATGTTCAGATACCAGACGAAAGCAGCCGGGAAAAGGATAACGGGTATCGCGATTACCAGGGCTACGATAAACTGCCATTCCATTATGCTACCTCCCCTTTGACTTTCCTATTCTTATCGTAATACCAGGCGGGGTGAATTGACTTCCGTCGTGAGACCTATTTCTGGTCTCACGAAAGACCTAAGCCAGCTATAATCAGCTAGTTATTTATGCTTATGGAGCGGGAGCAGGCATTAGGTAATTGTGCCTAATCTTTTCATCGAGGGGGAAAATAGGTTGAGAAGCAGGAGGAAAAGGGGTATGATAGGTTAAGCCAGAAAAATGAGGTGCGGCCTATGGCTAAGATAAAGGTTCTCATTGCTGATGACCACGCCATTCTGAGGGAGGGCACGCGTCAGATTCTGGAACAAGAGCCGGATATCAGTGTTGTGGCTGAGGCTGGTGACGGGGAAGAAGCGGTACAGATGGCAGCCAAATTTAAACCGGATGTGGCAATAATTGATATTGCCATGCCCCGGGTGGACGGTATTGAAGCGACCAAGCAAATCAAGGCGCAACACCCGGAAATATCCGTGCTGATATTTAGCGCCTATGATGATGACCAGTTTGTTTTTAGCCTTGTCGAAGCTGGAGCTGCCGGTTACCTGCTGAAGAGTATTCGGGGTCGTGAGCTGGTGAATGCAGTGCGCTCGGTCTATGCCGGTGAATCGGTACTTCACCCCACGATTGCCCGTAAGGTGCTAAACCGCTTTGCCCCGACGGCGGATAAGCCGCAACAACAGTTGCTGCTAGACGTACTGACCCAGCGGGAAATTGAGGTTCTCAAGCTGGCGACCCGTGGTCTGAGTAACCAGGATATTGCTGATGAACTTTGTCTCAGTCTGCGCACGGTTCAGGCTCATTTGGGTCATATTTTTAACAAGTTAAAGGTAAGTTCGCGTACGGAAGCAGTAGTGCATGCTTTAAAAGCGGGCTGGGTTACCCTTAATGGCGTACCCTGATCCAGGTTTTTGGCAGCAAACCGGGGCACAGGCATGAACTATCATCGGTTTACAAGGTGGTTATTAAAGCTCGTCATCAGGCCGGGTTTCTGGTTTATCCTGGTACTGCTTATATTCATAACGGCAATCCACTATCACGGAGTATTTCCCTATCCGTCATTTGTCAGTTCAGTAATTTCCGATCTTGGTCTGGACCGCCACGCTTTTGAGCGGATTCTCTATCTGGCTCCGGTGGTCTGGGCCGGATTCCTGTTCGGGTGGAGGGGTGCTCTTGTTGCCTCACTGGCGGCTCTGGCCGGTATGTTGCCCCGAGTATTTTTCATTTCCCTCTACCCGGTGGATGCGTTTTTTGAGACCGGGGCGGTTTTTATCATCGGTAATGTGTTAGCCTTCAGTTTTGAATCACTCCGCCGGGAGCGGGACTATCGAACACAGCTGGAGGAAACCAGAAAGGAACTTGAGTCCAGTATTATCACCATAAGAGAGGATGAAAAGCGCCTGGCGACTCTTAACCAGATAGCCAGCACGGTCTCCGAGTCTCTGGAACTGGACGAGATTTTAAACAGCTCTATCGATAAAGTGGTCGATATAATGGGGGTTGACCTTGCCCTGATATTTCTGCTCAATGAAGAGATTGGCAAGCTGGAACTATCCGTGTATCGCGGCATGTCTGCCGAGTTTGCCCAGGCGGTAGACTTGCTTGGAGTAGGAGAGGGCTTCAACGGCACGGTGGCGGCAACCGGTGAACCTTTGTTTGTTGCCGATGCTTCCGAGGACCCCCGGCTCACCAGGGAAGTGGTGAGCGAGCAAAAGGTGGGCTCATTACTGATTGTTCCGCTCAGTTCCAAGGGACGGGTCAGTGGCACTCTCTGTGTTGCTATGCGGGGCTATCGCAATTTCCGACCTGAGGAAGTGGAGTTACTCACGGCGGTTGGCAATCAAATCAGCGTGGCAGTTGATAATGCCCGTCTGTATCGGCGGCAGCAAGAAGTAGCCGAGAGATTGAAGGTATCGGAGGAGAGGTACCGGGAGTTGTTTGCCAATGCTCATGATGCTATCTGGCTGCATGATTTAGCCGGTAATATCATGGCGGTTAACCTGGCGACGGGAAAACTCATCGGATATACGGCTGTCGAGTTAATGACAATGAATGTAAGGAGTTTCCTCTCTGCGGAAAGCCTCAGCCTGGCGGGACAGATTCGCCGTCGCTTACTGGCAAATGAAAGCGTCACTCCATATGAGCAGCGCCTTATCAGGAAGGATGGGAGTGAAGCACTGGTTCAGCTGGCAACCAGCCTGGTCTATGACCGGGGGCATATTATCGGCTTTCAGCATATTGCTCGCGATATTACCGAGCAGAAGAAAATGGAGGAAAACCTTCAATTCTTTTTACAGCAGTGTACCCGAAGTCAGGAGGAGGAGAGGAAGCGTATATCGCGGGAGCTCCATGATGAAACCATACAATCGCTGGTGGTACTTTCCCGTCAGCTGGACTCCCTCCTTTCCGGTAAAAATGGGCTTAGTGAGGAAAACCGCCATCGCCTTGAAGATCTTTGGCAGCAGACCAACAAGATGATGAAGGAGTTACGCCGCTTGTGTCAGGACCTGCGACCGGCGGCATTGGACCGCCTTGGTCTGGTATCGGCGCTGGAATGGCTGGCGGACGATGTGGAGAATTACTCCGGAATAGCTACCAGTGTGAGGGTAGTTGGCACCGAGCCCGGTCTTGCCGAAGAAGTGAAGCTGGTGCTTTTCCGTATTACTCAGGAAGCATTGAGAAATGTGTGGCGGCATGCCGTAGCCAACACTGCCGAAATTATTGCTGAGTTTAATGAGAATTCAGTAATCGTCATAGTCCGTGATAATGGGAAGGGTTTTCAACTTCCTGACACGATAGGTGATCTGGCGCGGGATGGCAAACTTGGTCTGGCCGGGATGCAGGAGCGGGCTCGCTTGATCGGGGCAAATCTCAAGGTAGAATCGGAACCGGGCAAGGGGACCAGCATAACGGTGCAGCTGCCGGTCTAATATCGAGGTACGGCACGCTCACTTTTTTCCCGGCATAGCCATCGGCGGTGCCGTTCCCCCTTTAGCTAATCAGCGCCTTCTTGCCGATAACCTCATGCTGTCGGTACCATTTCTGGACGGTATCAACTATCTCGTCAATCTGGTCACAGACTACCAGCAGGTTAAGGTCTTCTTTGGAGATAAAACCGTGAGACAGCGTGGAATCCTTCAGCCAGTCCAGCAATCCTTGCCAGTATTCACTGTTGAACAATAGCACCGGGAAGGGTTTCATCTTGTGGGTCTGCATCAAAATGAGCACCTCGGTCAGTTCGTCGAGGGTACCCATACCGCCGGGCATAATGATAAAGGCAGTGGCATACTTCACCAGCATAACCTTGCGGGTGAAGAAATGATTAAAGGTGATTGTCCTGGTGGCGTAGGGATTACAGCTCTGTTCCTCGGGTAATTCAATGTGCAGGCCAACGGATTTTACGCCGGCGTCTGATGCTCCTTGATTGGCGGCTTCCATCACGCCCGGTCCGCCACCGGTTATCACCGAAAAGCCCAGTTTGCCCAGTCGGAAGGCTATTTCCCGGGTCTGGGCATACAGTTCATTATCCGCCTGAATGCGAGCGGAGCCATAGATGGTGACCGCCGGCTCCACGTCGCCTAGTTTGTCAAAGCCCTCGACCAGCTCTCCGATTATCCGGAACATGCGCCAGGATTCTTCCCGGACAAGGTCATTTATTTCGTACCCGTTGGTCATAATATGCTCCCTCTGGAGAAGATAGTACCATATTCGTTGGTGTGGTTACCAGTACCGGTGTTCTCCGGCCTGCCTTGCTATCGAAACAAAGAAACCCGCCTTGTCAATCTGATACTCGGCGGGTTTCCTCGTATTCATTTTCAGGAATGACGCAAGGGTCACGATTCAAGTGGTAACCGAATACTCCTGGCGAGCCGCCAGGGCATGGGTGATACGGTCAATAATGATCGCCATGAGCACAATGCTAAGTCCAGCCTCGAAGCCGCGTCCCACTTCAATGCGGTTGATGGCCAGCAGGACTTCCATGCCGAGACCCCTGGCACCAATCATAGAGGCAATGACCACCATAGCCAGTGCCATCATCGTTGTCTGGTTGAGACCAACCATTATCGCCGGAATAGCCAGGGGTAGCTGGACCTCAAAGAGTACCTGCCGTCCATTGGAGCCAAAGGCCTCCGCCGCTTCAACCACGCTCTGTGGTACCTGTCTGATGCCCACGTTGGTCAGCCGGATGAGCGGTGGCGCCGCATAGATAATGGTAGCAAAGACTGCCGGGACTTTACCCAGGCCAAAGAACATCAGGGCCGGGATCAGGTACACGAAACTGGGCATGGTCTGCATGGCGTCCAGTGCTGGTTTAACGATGGACTCAACCAGTTTACTCCGGGCCATAATGATGCCGGTGGGGATACCGATGACGAAGGAAATGATGACCGCGGCGACGATAATGGCCAGGGTCATCATGGACAGTTCCCAGTAGCCGAATGAGCCGACTAACACCAGAAATGCCGCCATAATCAGTCCAGCCCACCAGATACGCATAACCGCCCAGGTGACAAGCCCGACCAGCACTACGACAACCAGCCAGGGTATCCAGAGGAGGAACCTCTCAATATTGAGCAGGATAAATAAAATACCCTCGCCGACAGCATCAAAGAAAGGACCCCAGTTGGTCAGTAGCCACCCTATAATAACATCAATCCACTCGGCCAGCGGGACCTGGATGAACTCAGGAAATTCAAGTAGTAATTCAGGCATTGGTTGTTGTCTCCTTTGTTTCTATTTCAGCACTTTCCTCTTTATCACCCTCCTTCTTCTCGGTCTCTTCCGGCTCGGTTTCGGTATCTTTTTCCTGAATCATGCTAACCAGTATGGTGGTGGTGTGTATTTCACCGACAAATTTACCATTTTCATCAACTACCGCGATGGGATACTGGGTTGAGGCAGCCAGTGGAAAGAGGTCCTCCATTACCGTATCCATGGTGCAGGTGAGCAGGTCGGGTTCCAGTGCCTCCTTCAGGGATACTCCTTTTCTGCGGAAAAGCTCTATCAGGTGTTCGAGCGTGACCATACCCACCAGCTTACCGGTACGGCTTACCAGAAAGGCTTCATTGAGCCCTTTGGTCCTGAGTAGATGCATGGCTGCTTTTGGCCCCTGCCACTCATAGAGCAGGTAGTTGGGTTGCTCCATAATGGTACTGGCAGTGATCACCTTGGCGGGGGAGGCATCCTGCACGAATTCACGCACATAGGCATCGCTGGGGGATGTTATCACCTCTTCCGGAGTGCCTATCTGGATAATCTCGCCATCTTTCATAATGGCAATGCGGTTACCCAGCTTCAGTGCTTCATCCAGGTCATGGGTAACGAAGAGAATCGTTTTTTGCACTTCTGATTGTATGTCCAGCAGTTCATCCTGCATTTGCCGTCGTATCAGCGGGTCCAGACCGCTAAATGGCTCGTCCATGAGCAATATCTCGGGGTCGTTGGCCAGGGCGCGGGCAATACCCACGCGCTGTTGCATGCCACCACTGAGGGCGCCGGGCAAATGGTTTTCCCATCCTTTAAGCCCTACCTTGGTAATAACCTCCTGTGCCTTGGCATAGCGTTCTTCCTTGCTTACTCCCCTGACCTTCAGACCGTAGGCTACATTATCCGTAACCGTTCGGTGCGGGAACAGGCCAAAGTGCTGAAAAACCATGCCGGTGGTATGGCGGCGCAGCTCTATGAGTTGATGATTGTTGAAGCTGCATACGTCCTCGCCGTCGACGAGTATTTTACCCGCCGTGGGTTGTACCAGGCGGAGGATGCAGCGGATGAGGGTTGACTTACCGCTGCCGGACAGGCCCATGATGACGAAGAGTTCACCCCGGTGGACTGTGAAAGACACGTTCTTTATTGCCACCACGCAACCCGTCTGCTCGAGTACCGTGCTACGGTCGGCGGTGCATATCTCGGAGTTCATAATTTGCTCGGCATCGTGGCCGAAGATCTTCCACAGTTCACTGACCTCGATACATGCCTCATTGTTTTGTAATTCGGGGTTATTTCTCAAGGGTTTAGTCTCCTTTTACTATTGCTACTACCAGTTAAAGCCAACAACAAGAAGAACAAATACGGTTAAGGTATAGACAACTGGAGTAGCGGGGGAATCTTGGTGAGCAGGTTAGCGATATTGGTCATGTTACCACCTCCTTAGCCCTCGAGTGCAGGCTTCACCGCTTGCGCTGAAGCCTGCACTCCATTCCATCCCATTGACCTCAATACTATGGCAGGGCTGCTTTGACCTTGCTGGCAATGTCCGCAGGCACCCATTTGGTCCAGGTGTCTTCATATTCTTTCAGGAAGTAGATGCCAGCTTCCTTCGTAGATGCCTCGGTATCCCGCATATAGGCCAGGATTGCGTTGTTCTGGGCGGTGGTGCTGGCATACTTGGTGAGGAAGTCCACCAGTTCCGGGTTTTCCTCGGCAAATTCGGCATTGAGTACGACATTGACGTGAACCGGGGGGTAAGTACAGGCGTGATTGGTCTCCCATACCTCTTCATCGTAGGGTGGTTCCTCAATCCGGGTCATATCATACTTCCCCAGTACCCAGGTAGGCTCCCAGTAGTAGCCGAACCACGGCTCTTCCTTGGAATAGGCAGCGGCCAGGGAACCGTTCAGAGCAGCATCCGAGCCAGGGAGGAAGATGTTATAGTACTCGTCCAGGCCGTATTCCTTGAACTTCTCTTCGTTGATTATTTCGCATTCCCAGCCGGGAATGCAGGAATAGAAACGCCCCTTGGTCTTGTCTTCAGGGTCCTTAAACAGTTCCCAGTACTGGGGCATATCCGAAACAGATAAGCCTTCCGGCAGGTCGCCGTTCTCAATCATGTAGGTTGGTACCAGCCATCCCTGCCAGTTGTCCCAGAAGTTGTCACCAAGGTCAATCACCTTACCAGCCTCGATGTGCTTGTCATAGGCTTCCTGCTGGTTTTCTACCCAGCATTCCATCTCAAGATCGATATCCCCTCGAGCCAGACCTTCAAACAGGGGGATGGTACTTCCCGGCAAGAACTCTGATTCGGGATAGCCGTAGCCGTTCTCAACAATGAAGGCGGCAATCTGGTTATGTACCTGTGCGCTGTCCCAGCTGAGGTCAGCAAAGTGGACCGACTCTTTTTCCACCGGAGGGGCTGGGGGTGGAGTTGGCTCAGGCGCTGGTGTGGGTGACGGTACAGGCGCTGGCGCCGGGGCCGGAGCAGGTGCTGGCGCCGGAGCCGGAGCGGGTGCTGGTGCGGGAGCCGGAGGGGGGGTTGGTTCCGGTGCCGGAGTGGAACAACCGGCAAATGGAACGAGCATCAGGACAATAACGAGTGTCGCCATGAAAACGGTGATAGGAAGTTTGTATTTATGTGTCATCAATTATACCTCCTTTTTTATACGAGCTTCCCTTTGTTAAAATAAAAAACATGACAGTTCATCCGCTGGAAAATACTATCGAACAGGGTGTTAACCAGATTGCTAACTATTCAGGGAGGGCCATAAAGTGGATTTGGGGGATGGGGGTGGGTCAGGGATGTACACGCTTCTGAGAAGAACGTTGCTATTATACCGATAACAGCTTCACCTCGCACAATTTTTTTAAAAGCTCTGTAAAACTATAAAGGGGTTTTCGCTTTTTGTCAAGTTACCTGCCGGCTAACAAGCCGGAACCTCGGGCGTTCTCTCCCCGATTTTACCCTTGCCCGACAGAACAGATAAAACGATATTACATGCATCTGGAGAAAACTGCGCAACGGCTGTTTTTGATAGTATTTCCTGCTGATGAAAGAAGTCTGCCGTCGAAATGAATAACTAAATGAAGAATCTTGAGGGGCAAAAGAGGGCCACATTTCGTGGCCCTCTTTTCGATATATTTTGTTTAGGCCTTACCGATGCGGAATACCTTGGTCCCACAGGACGGGCATTCACCCTGCGTTGCCGGACGGCCATTTTTCATAGTAATCGATCTTGCGTTCTTTACTTCTACTTTTTTCCGGCATTTCACACAATATGCCTGCATTTTCACCTCCTCGCTGGTAAGCATTTAGCTTAAGATAGCACATTGTCAGGCGCAGGTCAAGGCTTTTTATAACAATTTGAGTAACAACCCCCTAATTTTCACAGGTTTTCACAGGTGAAAGAGCGTGGCGGCGTTGGCGGTGGTTGTTTCCGCTATCCGGGCCTGGCTGACCCCTTTTATCCTGGCTGCCGCAAGCAGAGACCGCCGGATGTCAGCCGGTCTGGACTCATACTCAAATTCACGTCCCCGTCCGTAGACCACCGGCGTATCCGTTTCCAGTAGCAATTTTCCCAGGGGTGTTTCCCGTACCGCTCTCCGGTGTTCTTCATGGTACTCGGCAGCCGGGGTTGCCGAGAGGTAATAACCCCGCCGGATAATGTCTCTGAGCACTGAAGAGGTGCCGGTGTACCAGTGGAAGACTGCTTTCTCTATCTCCGCCTGTTCGGTTGCCGTGAGCGCATCCCGCCACGCGTATCGGGAGTGTAGTATGGCTGGTTTACCGTATTTCCTGGCTATTGCTAACAGTTCGCCGAGGACGCTTTTCTGTAACTCTTTTTCAGCTACGGCTCTCACTCTCTTGTGGTAGTCCAGTCCTATTTCCCCGATGGCTATAGCCCTATCGATATTCGCCTGGATAAAGTCGAGGCTGCGGGCTATTTCGGAATCGTTAATATGGGCGGGGTGAAGGCCCAGTGCCGGGTAGACCAGTCCCGGGTACATCTCGGCGATTCGCAGCACCTTCTGATTCGACTCGTAGTCGGAGCCGACCGCAACGATGGCGACAATGTTGGCGGCTCTGGCTTCGGTTAATGCCCGGTCAAGGTTGACTGTTTCATCGAGGTGAGCGTGGGTATCAATAAGCTGCATCATACCTGTTCCGCGTGTCTAGGCAACTATCGGCGAGGGGTGCTCCTGGAAGGGGTGGTTTCGCAACACCAGTGAGTAAAGGAACGGATAGCTGGCTTTCAGGTGCTCCACATAGTCTATCCACTGGGCAGCCAGGTGCCCGTAGAAGCGCTGGATATCGCCGGCGATATGCTCCAGGTCGCTCTGCGGCAAGTCCTTCAGTGAGGCTCTGGCATCGAGTTCTTCGGCAAGGTGAGAAAGCGCCCAGAGCAGATTGGTAAAACGGTCATATTCAAGCAGATTGGGGTTCTCCAGCATGGTGAGCAGGAATGTCCGCTCCTGCAATAAAAATGCTTTGAGCTCTTCCAGGTCCACGTCGCAGCAGTCGATTTCTACACTGAGGTTCTGCGCATAATTCCTTGCTTTTTGGAAATCGGTGGCAGTCCATTGCTGGGAGATATTAAGCTGCCGGGCGATTTCCCCTCGGTTGCTGAAGTATTCAAGCAGGTCGTTGAGCAGATAGTTACCCATCTCGCTGAAAAAAGCGCCCACCACCATATTGAGTTTCTGCATGATGGTCTGCTTTTCCCGACGGGTAAGGATACGTTCAATAACTACTACCACAATGAAGGCTTCCAGGGGCAGAAATGCCAGGTCACCGACCATGTAGATGAAGATATGGTGGACATCCCGGAATATGGCGTAGTGGATGGAGTACAGTATGGCTGAAGTTGCCGCAAAAATGCCGCCGAGGATGAAAAAGAGCTTGTACTGTCTTACCATATTGCCTCCGGCACCGGTAGCATCTTCGCTCGCTTTGCCCTGAATCAATAATATCATACTCCGTGGTTTGACCACCAATAGTCAATCACCTATCATTGATGCGGCGCAATTGGCAATACCTTCACCGGGATTCGGATGTAACATGCTGGACAGATGGAAAGAGATAGCAAGTGGCGAGCTGGCAGCAGTGCTGGCTATCGTCGGGCTGGGCACCGTTTCCATGAGCGTTCTCAACCCCATACTGCCCCTTTACCTGACCTCTATCGGAGTTGCGCCGACTGTCCTGGGACTGATGTTCGCGGTGGGTATGGTGGGGATGCTGGCCGGGGAGGGTGTCTGGGGGTGGGTGGCGGACAAGCTGGGACCCAAGATTCCCCTGGGGGCGGGCACCTTTGTGTGTGCACTGTTTGTATTCGGCTTTGTGCTGACACAGCGGGTTCCTGCCATTTTCCTCATTTTCTTCGTCTGGGGGGTAGCTCGCTCCGCCCTGCCCCCGGTTGGGCGGGGATTTGTCGGGACCACCACCCCGCTGGTGCGAAAGGCGACCGTAATGGCCGTCTACACCACTATTATGGCGGCTTCGAGAAGTGTGGGGGCGTTGATGAGCGGTTTTGTGGTCGATAGCTGGGGATACTCCCACACGTTTTACATCTCCTGCGGGATTGCCGTGATGGCGGGACTGGTAATGCTTGGTGGGCTGAGGCGAATTCGGTTGATAAAGCCGAAGTCTGCGGCTGCCGTGTCGCTCACCGACGGACTGGAGTCAGTCGACCGTGGCTACCTGTTTCGTACCCTTGGCGTGCAGAGT
>CAYXWH010000026.1:0-22889 GCA_964468755.1 uncultured Dehalococcoidaceae bacterium | reverse complement strand
TTGGTAGCGGGGGTTGGATTTGAACCAACGACCTTCGGGTTATGAGCCCGACGAGCTACCACTGCTCCACCCCGCGTCATGCTGTGCCGGTGATAGGTCACCCAAGTGTACTTAGTATAGTCTTTATCGGGGCAGGGTGTCAAGTCAATGTTTCACCGTGGTGGTTATCCATGATAAGCTATAAGTAATATCGATCCAATGCAAGGAGGCAGGATATGGGTAGTACCGGGGAAAATCTGCAATCGGCTTTTGCCGGTGAGAGCCAGGCAAACCGGAGGTATCTGTTTTTTGCCGAAAAGGCGGCGGAAGCGGGCGACAAGCAGGTAGCGAGGTTATTCCGGGCGGCTGCCGAAGCGGAAACCGTGCACGCGCGCAATCATCTCCGGGTAACGGGTGATATTAAGTCGACCAGGGAGAACCTGGAAATGGCGGTTGCCGGTGAGCAGTACGAGTTTACGGAGATGTACCCGGAATTTATCGAGCAGGCAAAGTCCGAAGGTAATGATTCCGCAGCGAGGAGCTTTGAGCTGGCGGATAAGGTGGAAAGAATCCATCACGGGCTCTTTCAGGCGGCGCTCCAGAGCCTCACGTCGGGGGAGTCTCCCGTTGATGCCCCCTATTTTGTCTGTCAGGTCTGTGGAAACACAGTAGCGGGTGAAGCCCCGGAGCGGTGCCCGATATGCGGCGTTCCGAGCAGCAAATTTAGCAAGGTAGACTAGGTCACGCCAGCCGCATGGTCTTGGCCTGGTGAGTGGGTATTTACTTCTGAGGATGATTGAAGAGTAACGGGCTTCTGGTAGCAAAAGCCCGGACTCGCCGCCAGGGAAGGTAACGGCCGGTTACTGAACGGTAGTCCCGGTATGGCTGGCCATGCACCTCTTCCAGGAACTTTTCTTCACCGAGTATCTGATAGTGCAGGTTGATGGCGGCGAATATGGTGAAAATCAGAAAGATAAGGGTACCGTTAATGAGAAAAGTGCCCAGGAAGAAGAGATTAAAGAAAATGTACATGGGATTTCGGGTAATGGCGTAGATTCCCGTGGTGACCAGTCTCCCCGGTTTTTTCTCATCAATTCCCAGTCGCCACGAAATTCCCAGGCTGAAGAGGGCCGAGATATATATGGCATAGCCGCCGGTGAGCAGAAGAACGCCGGTGATGCGGGATGACAATGTCCTCACCAGGGGCATATCCAGTGGCGCCGGAAAGAGGTGGAAATCGGTGTGAAGCGCGTAGAGCAGCACCTCTACTATGCAGATATTGACGATGACAAACAGGGAGATTTCAAGGAAGCCCTGTAACCCTTTATCTTTCAGGGTGAGCCTGACCGCTGTAATCTTTTCCGTTTTGCGGATATATATGGAGATTCCAATCACCAGAAACAGGAATAGCGCCAGGCAGATAACCTGAAAGTAATCAAAAAACGTAACCATTTAGTATCATCACAGTCTGTTATAAGTGGCTGATTATATAGGGAATAACGTAGTTTTTAGCATATATCAGGCGGGCTGTCAACAGGTTGCCGGGTTGTCGGCAATTACAAGCGTCTGTTGCACCTTGCTTGAGTTAAGGTTATAATTCCGATAGCGATGAGCGCTCAGGCGAAACCACATATTCTTTATTCACGGTTGGAGATTGGAACTGAGGTCAGTCGGCTGGCAACAGCGATTACCAGGGACTATCAGGATAAGACTCCACTGTTACTGGGTATTCTCAAAGGTTCCTTTATGTTTATGGCGGACCTGGTCCGGTGTCTTGATTTCCCTCTGGACGTGGAATTTATCGGTTTGTCCAGCTACGGCGCCGGACGCCAGACCACAGGGAAGGTGAGGGTGGTGCAGGGGTTGACCTGCCCGGTCAATGGCAGACATGTGTTAATCATCGAGGATATCGTGGATGCCGGGCTGACCCTCTCCTTTCTCATTGAGTATCTCCTCAAGAAAAAGCCTGCCTCGTTGCGACTCTGCGCCCTGATGGATAAACCGGCCCGCCGCCAGGCTCCGGTACCCATTGACTACCTGGGTTTTACCGTCCCCGATAAGTTTGTGGTCGGCTATGGTCTGGACTATGCCGAAAAATACCGTAACCTGCCCGATATCTGTGTACTGGAGGAAGATAAATAATGTCCATTAACCTTGCCCACCTGATAGCGGTAGCCAGGGGAGAAAGCCCTGCCGACCTGCTGCTGGTAAATAGCTGGGTGGTAAATACCTTTACCGGTGAAGTGGAGACGGGGAACGTAGCCATTTGCGGGGACAGAATTGCCGGGGTGGGTGATTACCGGTCGGCAAAGCAGGTGCTCGATTTGAAAGGCAGGTACGTTGCCCCGGCTTTAATAAACGGTCATGTACATCTGGAGAGCTCAATGCTTGATGTCGGCCAGTATGCCGCGGCAGTAGTGCCCCGGGGAACGCTGGCGGTGGTAACCGACCTCCATGAAATAGCCAATGTCTGCGGGCTCAAGGGAATGAGGTATGTGGTCGACTATGCCCGGCGTTTGCCGCTGGAACTTTTCTTAATGGCGCCATCCTGTGTGCCGGCAACCCATCTGGAGACGTCCGGCGCAACCATTACGCCTGAGGACATCCGCCGTATCCTTAGGTGGCGTGAGTGTCGGGGACTGGGGGAGGTGATGAATTTCCCGGGGGTAATTTCCGGCGATGCCGGCGTTCTTGCCAAAATCGAGACAGCCCGGGGCAGGGTTATTGATGGTCATGCCCCCGGCGTGACCGGTAAAGACCTGGCCGGCTATATTGCTGCCGGTATTCACTCTGACCATGAGTCGGTAACGCTGGACGAAGCGACCGATAAACTACGGCAGGGTATGTTTGTTATGATACGGGAGGGCTCTTCAGAGAAAAACCTTGACGCCCTGCTCCCGCTGGTCAATGACAAGACGTACCCGAGGTGTATCCTGGTAGTCGATGATAGAAGCAGTGCCGACCTGCTTGGCGACGGGGATATTGACGCCGTGGTGCGGAAGGCAATCGGCAAAGGGCTTGACCCGGTTCGAGCAATCCGGATGGCGACACTCAACCCGGCACAGTACTTCCGCCTTGACGGACTGGGTGCGGTGGCTCCCGGATATTATGCCAGTCTCATTGTCATGAATGATTTGAATAAGCTGGAAATTGATATGGTCTTCTATCATGGCAATATGGTCGCCAGAGAAGGAAAGCCGTTATTCAAGATGCCTCATCCCGATGCGGGGGAGATATCCAGCACGGTGCACATTAAGCCGGTATCGGCAGCCTCGCTGAAAATCGCTGCGTTCGAAGATATAATGCCGGTAATTGAGGTGGTCCCCGGACAGATAGTCACCCGCAAGCGTATGGAAAAAGTAACGGTTAAGGATGGAGCGGTTGTGGCGGATACCTCCCGCGACCTGCTGAAGCTGGTGGTGGTGGAACGGCACAAGGCGACAGGTAACATCGGTCTGGGGCTGGTGAGCGGATTCGGTCTGCGACAGGGAGCGCTGGCATCATCGATTGCTCATGATTCCCACAATTTTATCGCCGTTGGCGCCAGTGACCAGGATATCGTGGCGGCAGTGAACGAAATGGAGCGGTTACAGGGCGGGCTGGTGGTAGCTGCCGGAGGCAAGGTCCTGGGTAGTCTCGGCTTGCCGATTGCCGGCTTGTTATCCACCGAACCTCTGGACGTGGTAGTAGCCAGGGAGAAGGAGCTGGAACGACTGGCCCGGGAACTGGGCGCTGCACTACCGTCGCCGTTTGGCGTCCTCTCCTTTCTGGCGTTGCCAGTGATTCCTGAACTGAGGCTGACTGACCTGGGTCTGGTGGATGTGAATGAGTTCAAACTGATGGGGTAAGTTGACATAACAGGAGAGAAATCATGCACGTGCCTACTCATGAACCTGTATTTGAGAACCGGTATGATGCTGGCCGGCAGCTTGCTGAGAAGCTCACCGAATACAGCCAGCGCTCGCCAATAGTAATGGCAATTCCCAACGGTGGGGTTGCGGTAGCGCTGGGGGTAGCTCTGGCGCTGAATGCGGAGCTGGACATGGTAATTTCGCGGAAGGTACCGCTCCCGCTCAGTCCGGAGGGTGGTTTCGGTGCGGTCACTGATGACGGCACCATTATCCTCAATGATGACATCGTGCACAGTCATGGTTTAACCGAGCAGCAGATAAATTATCAGGTCAATCAGGTGAGGGCTGACATACGCCAGCGAAGCCTGCTCTATCTCGGTAGAAGGGCACCGGTTATCATCAGCGATAGAACAGTGATTATTATTGATGACGGGCTGGCTTCCGGTTACACCACTATGGCGGCGGTAGAGTCGGTACGAAAGCGCCGGCCGCGGGAAATAGTGGTTGCTGTGCCGGTAGCACCGGCGGATGCAGTGAAACGGGTGAGGAAGGTAGCCGACAGGGTGGTAACCTGTATCGTGGGAAATGCGCCGAAGTTCTATATCGCTGACTTTTACCGGTACTGGCATGAGACCACTGATGAGGAGGTAATTCATTGTCTCCGGGAGTGGCGGATGCGGCGTTATCAGTCAAAGATTGAGCCTATGGAGAGCAAGTAAAGTTGCCATAACAATATAGTGACTTGTTTCAATTGAAATAGGGAGTTTCTGTGAAACCGATCTGGAAAGGTCGGTTTTTGCTTTTATACCAATAGTTGTAATCGAAAATCGTACTTAGGATAATCAGTTTTCGCATATTGGTGGATTGACAGGAATGGGGCACAGTATTAGTATTTAGAGCGTGAGGGCACAAAAAATAGGCGTATACGCACAATATAAATGAAGGGAGGTAAGTGGAGATGAAAAGGGTCCTGATACTGTCATTGATGGTGGCATTGGTACTGATGGTTATAGCGCCGGTGCCGGTTATGGCGAAGCCGTTTATGGCTAAGCTCGACCGGTGGCATGTTCCCAATGACTTCCCAACTATCCAGGAAGCAATTGATAGTACCAAAGTGCAGGATGGGGATACCATTGTAGTCGAACCGGGTGCCTATGCCGGTGCCGAGGTAACCAAGGCGGTTACTATCTTCGGCAGGGGTGGCGCGGTAATCAACAGTGGCCCCCTGCCCTGGCCAGGAGTACGTCCGTTTATGGCCGGGTTCCTTTTCCCGGGTGGTGATGATGATGGTAGTGGTGCCACCATCACCCATTTTCAATTTGAAGACGTCGAATTTCCGGTATTCAGTCGTGGTGCCAGCAACGTTACCATTACCCATTGCACAATGACCGGTTCCATACAGGGCATATCAAACTGGCACGGCGATGGGTGGCGAATCAGCTATAACACGTTCAATGGGCTGGCAACCGCGTGTGGTGGGGGTATCGGTATTTTTATCGGTTGCTGCTATGGAGGTACCGCCAGTAACAATATGGTTACTCATAACAGCATAACCGGGCAAATCGCAGTCCCTGGAGATGACTGCGGGGGCTACAACGGGTCGGGTATATGCTTGATGTCAGACCGGCGCTGGGGTGCTGCTGGTGGCGAACTTGCCGAAAATTGTATTCTCCTCAACCGGGTAGCGTTATCGAGCAGTAATCCCGGTCTTGTTGAAAGTGTCGGTATCGAGCTCACCGACATGGGGCTTGAGCTTAATACCCTGGACAACGGTACTGCCCCTGACCTGACCGGTAACTCGGTGGCGTTTAATAACCTGCGTGGAATGGAAGGGGAACCGATTGCGCTGAATCCAGAAGAAGTATCGGATAACAACATTATCTTTCATAATATGGGCGCGGATAGCCACTGGGACCATGGATTGTTCCATCCCGGAGACCTTATGAGGCAGCATCAGCAGCCAAAACCGTTTTAGTACCTGTACTGGTAGCCAATGGCGGGGCGTTACCAGCCCCGCCATTCCATTCTTCAGGGGATAGCATGACTTGTATTTAAGGTGCAGTGGTGTTAACCGACAGCTTCAGATCATGCCTCCGTTTACATTCAACACCTGCCCGGTGATGTATCGGGCTTCTTCCGAGGCAAGGAAAGCCGCCGCTTCGGCGACGTCCTGAGGGGAACCAATGTAGCCGGAGGGAATCTGCTGCTTGAGTTCCTGCTTCTGGCTCTCGGTGAGTTGACGGGTCATTCCCGTATCGATAAAGCCGGGGGCTATGGCGTTGACGGTAATGCCGCGGGACGCCACCTCTTTGGCGATACTCCTGGTGAAGCCGATGATGCCGGCCTTGGATGCGGCGTAGTTAGCCTGTCCGGCATTGCCGATGACACCAACGACACTGGCCAGGTTGATAACCCGGCCCCAGCGCTGCTTGAGCATGGGGCGCATCGCCGCCCTGGTGCAGAGGAATACACTCTTCAGGTTTACGTTGATTACCCGGTCCCAGTCCTCATCAGACATTCGCAGCAGGATCTGGTCTCGGGTAATCCCGGCGTTATTGACCAGGATATCAACTCTGCCATAGGCATCCAGCGTCGTCTCTACCAGCCGGGAAACTTCTCCGGCGGAGCTGACATTGGCAGTGAGCGCCAGGCTGTTCCGGTCCATCGCCCTGATTTCCTCGGCGACCGGTTCTGAACCATCGATATCGGTGACCACCACGCATGCCCCCGCCTGTGCCAATCTGAGAGCAACGGCCTGTCCGATGCCCCGGGCAGCACCGGTAATGATAGCAACTCTACTGGTAAGATCCATACTCAGGTCTCCCGTACTTTATATTGACCGCTTATTGTCCTGTCAAGCCAAATTCTCGCACCGCGGCGGCATCACCGAGGTTCAGGGTAGTTACTTCCTTGCTGGTCCGTTTGATAAGCCCGGTGAGCACCTTGCCCGGTCCGATTTCGATGAAGGTAGTCACTCCACCGGCTATCATGTAGTCGACGGAGGGCTGCCAGCGTACACAGTGGCACAATTGTTCCAGCAGTTCCGCTTTTACTGATTCAGCATTGGCCAGCGGTTGAGCCGAGGTATTGCCGATAACGGGGATATCGGGGTCACGGAAGTAGACCGATTTCAGGATTTCCGCCATGCCGTCGGCGGCGGGCTGCATCATCGGGGTATGAAAAGCGCCGCTTACCTGGAGAGGGATGGCCCGCAGGGCTCCCTTCTCTTTGACCAGCTCAATCGCCCGGTCAAGGTTCTCCTGTGTTCCGCTGATGACTATCTGTCCCGGACAGTTGATATTGGCAATCCAGGTATCGCTCCGGTGACAGATATCAGTCAGTGCCGGTTCGTCCAGTCCGATAATAGCCGCCATAGCGCCGGGCCGGGTCTGGCCGGCTTCATGCATGAGCCGGCCTCTTTCCCGGGCCAGATAAATGGCAGTGGCAAAATCAATTACCCCGGCTACTGCCAGTGCGGTGTACTCGCCCAGGCTGTGGCCGGCGGTGAAGAGCGGTGGCGGCAGACCGTCACTGCTGGCTTCACCGGCTGCCTGGAAACAGGCCAGGCTGGTGGTTACCAGGGCGGGCTGGGCATTGATGGTCTGGCGAAGTTCATCTTCCGGGCCTTCAAAGCATAATCGGGATAGCGGAAACTCGAGGATTTCATCAGCCTGGCGAAAAATGGATTTCGCCGAATCGAAAGTATCATAGAGGTCACGTCCCATGCCTGACCACTGCGAACCCTGTCCGGGGAAAACAAAGGCTACCTTTGCCATATCAACCAAGGTTATTCTCCATGATAGGTGTTACGCCGGAATGAAAGTTGCTGCCTGGATTATAATCAAGATTATAATCAAAAAGAAGCATGAAAGGAAGCCAGACGGAGGGGAGGGGCTATCGGCCGGTCTTCTTCCGCGGGCTTTCAACCTCTACAATCTCCCTGCCGGCATAGCTTCCGCATGTGGGGCACACATGATGGGGGAGCTTGGGATTGTGGCATTGCGGGCAGAGCTCCACTGCCGGTACCTGTGCTGCAATGTGGTTGCGCCTTTGACCACGGCGCGATTTGGATACTTTTTTCTTCGGTAGCGCTCCCATATAGTTACTCCGTTTCCTTACGCATTTTGTTTTACTGTTTCCGGGACTGAATAAGTGTTGACCAGCGCGGGTCTATTTTCTGCGCCGAGCAGTCACAGGGTCCCTGGTTGAGATTCTGTCCGCAGATGGGGCACAGACCGGCGCAGTCATTATCGCAAACAGGTTTCATCGGGATAGACAGCAGGCTGTACTGGCGAACGGCTTCGGTTAGGTCAAGAATGTGGTGGCTGTCAATGGTGAACGAGCCCGGTTCATCGGGCAACGGTAACGGTATTCCGGTAAACACATCAACCGTGGGCATATACTCCTCTTCAATAATGAGATTGAGGGGGCTGACAAACGGGCTCAAACAGCGACTGCACGTCAGTTCAACCTCAGTCCTTAGTTTGCCTTTTACCAGTATACTACGCGAGGTACGGAGCATTCGAACTTTCCCCTCAATCGGATGTAGTTGTCCATCATTGATAACGTCGATGACTTCTTTTATCTGGAAATTCCGAGTCGTTCCAACCGGTGCCTGAAGCAACTGAGATACATTCATCTGCATGGCATCCCCTCCCCACCATTCAGTTGTCCCACCTATTATAGTGGAAACTACCTGATTGCCGCAAGTTCATTAAAATGGAGACGGTGTTTGAGTGGTTATATCCAGCGTGATAAATTCAACTAATATAATGTAATCAAGAAATATTAGTCGTGCGGACTTGAGGGACAAGCCTGTTTTATGGTAATATTATGTATAATAGATGGATTCAGAAACAGACAGTAGTATACGGGCCAATTCAAGTGTGCCAGGTTCAATCTACCCAACGTCTCTGTGTAGTTCTCACGTCAGTTTTCTGTGGTTCTGTTTTGCTTTGGGATGCTTTCCTCAGTAGTCCACATGCAGGTTAGTAACGCCTCATTGCCCTGAACCGGGGATAGGAATATCTGAAAGATGATAGTCAAGGATTTTCTTAAGTTAAGACTGGTTTCTGTAGTTTCATGGCTGCGGTCGTCAGAAGTAGCCATGGGTTTTATCCTGGCGGTGATTATCGGAGTAATATCCGGGTTTGGAGCAATTGCTTTCCGGTGGTTGATACTGAATTTCCAGTCCCTTTTCTTTGAAGGCGGCGAAAGTGTCTTGTCCTTCCTCGGGCAGTATTACGTAATTGTAATTCCGGCTATTGGCGGGTTACTGGTTGGTCCCCTGGTATATTTCTTTGCCCGTGAAGCCAGGGGGCACGGTGTTCCCGAGGTGATGGAGTCGGTCGCGGTAAAAGGCGGCCGGATACGCCCGCGGGTGGCATTTATCAAGGCACTGGCATCATCGCTCTGTATTGGCAGCGGGGGTTCGGTAGGTCGTGAGGGTCCCATTGTTCAGATTGGGGCTTCGGCCGGTTCATCCATAGGTCAGTGGTTCAAATTGCCTACTGATACCTTGAAAACCCTGGTTGCCTGTGGTGCTGCCGGTGGCATCTCGGCTACCTTTAACGCACCAATTGCCGGCGTATTTTTTGCGCTTGAAGTGATACTGGGCAGAGTGGTGACGCCGAGATTTGCCTACATTGTTATCAGCTCGGTGGTGGCTGACTTTCTGGCACAGGCCTTTTTGGGCAATCAGCGCGCCTTTATAATTCCCGAATTTGGTATGGTGAGCAACTGGGAAATAGGTTTTTACGTCGTGCTGGGTATCTTTGCCGGGCTGTTTGCTCTGGCGTTCATTACCCTGCTTTACCGATGTGAGGAATTATTTGACGCTTTTAAATTCCCGGAATACCTGAAACCGGTTTTGGGTGGTCTGATTGTAGGGCTCATCGGTCTTTACAGCCATGACCTGTTCGGTGTGGGCTACGAAGGTATTGAAAGAGCTCTCTCCGGGCAAGTGGTGCTGCAAACACTGCTGATACTACTGGTGCTGAAGGTTGTCGCTACCTCGGTTACCCTGGGCAGTGGTGGCAGTGGTGGGGTGTTTGCCCCGAGCCTGTTTATCGGTGCCATGCTGGGAGCCGCGGTTGGTACCGCTTTTGGTCACGTCTTTCCCGATATCACCGGTCCGGTGGGCGCTTATGGTATTGTGGGAATGGCGGCGGTGTTTTCGGCGGCGGCACGGGCTCCATTCTCGGCAACGCTGATAGTTTATGAGATGACGGGAGACTATGCCATTATTCTGCCGTTAATGGTGGCAGTTGCCGTCAGCACGGCGCTTAGTCGGAGCCTGAAACGGGAAAACATTTATACCATCAAGCTATTACGACGGGGCGTTGATATCCGTCGTGGCGAGATGGCGGACGTGATGCGGGATATAACCGTAGCCGAGGCGATGACGCGTGACTTTCCCACCGTTCCGGCGGAAATGCCGGTAAAAGAACTCATCAAGCTATTCCGGAAATCAGAGCATCACGGTTTCCCGGTTCTGGATGCGGAGGGGCGTTTATCCGGCATAGTAACGTTAACTGATGTTGAGCATTACCTGGAAAGAGAAAACGCCGGGCTGACCGCGGGGGATATTGCCACCCAGTCGCCTTTTGTGGTGTATCCTGACCAGTCTCTGCATCATGTATTGAGCGGTAGTGAACAGGAATACGGGCGTATTCCGGTAGTCAGCCGCGATGACCGACGGCGGCTACTCGGTGTGTTGCGCCGTTATGATATCATCAATGCCTACCGGCGCCGGGTGAGTAGGAGAAAAAGAGCGAGCAGAGCACGAAAGTAAACCGGTCTCCAGATGATTGACCGGAAGACACGATTTGTTTTTATTGCCGGTACATCACCGGATAGATTTACCTGCCCGGTTGCCGGACCACTATGCTCTCTGCCTGTTGAAAAGTAGTAATCGCGCAGTGGCGATTATGCTATCTGGGTAAGCTGGATATCAAAGGTAAGGGCCTCCCCGGCCAGAGGATGATTGGCATCCAGGGTGATATTCGATTCGCCAATATCGGTTACTTTGGCGATGAAGGTCTGTCCGTCGGGCTGGCGGAGCTGAAAGCGCTGCTCAACCTCCGGTTCCATTCCCTCGGGGAGATGACTTTTATCCAGCGTAACCACCATCTCATCATGGTGAGGTCCATAGGCTTCTTCGGCAGGGATTCGGGTGCTTTTGGAATCGCCCGGTTCCATTCCGATGACCGCCTGCTCAAAGCCGGGAATTACCTGGTTTTCGCCGATGGTAAACTGCAGAGGTTCCCGTTCGGCTGAGGTATCGAATATGGTGCCATCATCCAGTTTTCCTGTGTAATGCACACTTACGGTATCCCCGGTTTTTGCTCTGGCCATTTTCTGCCTCCTTGCTATGTTTTTAATCTTTCGCTTGAGCCCATATCGAACAGATTTGTTTCATCTGATGCTCCGGGGTAGACCTGTATTGTAACAGATTACCCCTTAAGCCTGTCAATAAGCATCGGCACTACCTTGAACAGGTCGCCGATGATACCATAAGTGGCAACATCAAAGATAGGGGCATCGGGGTCATTATTGATGGCGACAATAATATCTGCGGTCTGCATGCCAGCCAGGTGCTGAACGGCTCCGGAAATGCCGCAGGCGACGTAGAGCCGGGGGCACACCGTTTTACCAGTCTGCCCCACCTGATGGGAGTAGGGGAGCCAGCCATCGTCTACCGGCGGGCGCGATGAGCCGAGCGCTGCCCCCATAACGCTGGCCAGTTCTTCCAGCAGCTTGAAGTTTTCCGCTTTGCCCAGTCCTCTTCCACCGGAAACGATACTATCGGCGTCTTCAATTTTTACATGTTGGGTAAGATCGCTCACGAGTTCCAGCAGCCGGGTCCTGGCGGTGATTCTTTCCCGGTTAAAGTCCACCTTGATTACCTGCCCCTTTTTTGCCTGGTTCGGTGGTTGCTTGCCAAAGGTGCGGGGACGGACGGTTGCCATCTGGGGTCGTTTGGTGGGGCAGGTGATGGTTGCCATGATATTGCCGCCGAAGGTGGGGCGGGTCTGCAGAAGAAGCCGGTTTCCCGGGTCGATTTCCAGTCCGGTACAGTCGGCAGTGAGCCCGGTGTTTACTATGGCGGCTACCCGGGGAATAAAGGAGCGTCCCAGCGTGGTAGCCCCGGCGAGGACAATCTCGGGCTGGTGCTGTTGGATAAGTTCGGCAAACTGACGGGTGAGTAGGTCTTCCGGGTTATCCGCCAGTTCGGGACTTTCGACCAGATATACCTTGTCGGCACCACTGGCGGTCAGACCATCGATATTCTGAATCTCATTACCAAAGCACACCGCGCACAGTTCCGTGCCGAGACTGTCGGCAAGCTCTCTGCCCTTGGCAAGCAGCTCAACGGCCACGCTTTTGATGCTGCCGTCACGCTGCTCGGCGAATACCCAGACACCGCGGTGAGTATCGTTTACTTCCGCTGTTTCTGTTTCCGCTTCGATGGTTATGGCATCGAAGTTACAGGCGTCCCGGCAGGCGCCGCAGAGAGTGCAGCCTTCCTTCAGGCTGACCTTATCGCCGGCAATTTCCAGCAGGTCAAAGGGACAGGCGCCGACACAGCTGCCGCAGCCGGTACATTTATCAAGGTCAATAGTAATTCCCATAGTCACACCTATCAAGCCAGTCCGCTATTTTTGAGCCGGCTAACCAGGTCGTCGACCTGATTTTCCAGTTCCCCGTGTAAAATTTCACCCTGGCGGTGTCTTTGCGGAAAGAAGATTTTAGTTACCCTGGTGTTTGACCCGCGCAGACCAACCAGGCTCTCATCGGCGCCAATCTTATCAGCATTCCAGACCGGAATGGCGGCGTTTTTGGCTCTGCTGATGCCGCGCAGTGAGGGGAGGCGGGGTGTATTTATCTCCTTGGTTACCGAGATGACTGACGGCAGGGGCGCTTCCACAATCTCATGTCCCGCCTCCACCATCCGCCGGACACGCATCAGCCCGTTGTCTATCGCTTCTATCTGGCTGACATAGGCAATAAACGGGAGTTGCAGCATCTCAGCCAGTTCCGGGGCTACCTGCCCGGTATCGCCATCTATGGTCTGCCGACCGCAGATGACTAGGTCATACGGGGATACATTTTTTATGGCTTGCGCCAGTGTGAAGGCGGTTGCCCAGGTATCGGCACCGGCAAAAGCGCTATCGCTTAGCAGGAGAGCAGTGTCCGCTCCAACTGAAATGGCTTCCCGCAGCGCTTCTTCTGCCTGGGGTGGACCCATGGTAACTGCGGTGACTTCACCGCCGTATCGCTCCCGCAAGCGGACGCCTTCCTCTATGGCATAGGTATCAAAGGGGTTGATGATATTCTTGATACCCCGGCGGACGAGGGTGCTGGTCTCGGGGTCAATTTTGACTTCGGTAGTGCCGGGCACCTGCTTCAGGCAAACGATGATTTTCATGCTTGTCTTGCCTTCCTCTTGCGTAGCAGGGAGGCAATCGCATTTCTCAAAACCTGGTTTGACCCCTCATAGATCTGGGTGATTTTGGCATCACGCATCATCTTCTCCAGCGGGTAATCCCTCATGTAGCCGGCACCACCGCAAATCTGGACAGCGTCAGTGGCGACTTTCATGGCAACATCCGACGCAAAGACCTTGGCCATGGCGGCTTCCTCGGTAACGGTTCTGGCACCGCCATCCACTGTCCGGGCAGTGGCATAGACCAGTGCCCGTGCGGCTTCAACCTGTATCGCCATTTCGGCGAGCATGTCCTGGACCACCGGCAGGTTGGTGAGCGGGTGACCGAACTGAACGCGCTGGTGGGCGTAATCAAAGGCGGCTTCCAGGGCACCCTGGGCAATGCCGAGCGCCTGCGCTCCTATACCGGGTCGCGAGCGGTCAAGGACTTTCATGGTCATGATAAAACCCATGCCCGGTTTTCCGATAATATTCTCCTCAGGTATCCGGCAGTCCTTGAAAATCAGTTCCGTGGTGGCAGATGATCGAATGCCCATTTTACTTTCCTTCTTGCCGAAGGAAAACCCCGGCGTCCCTTTTTCCACCAGGAAGGCGCTGGCTCCGCGGGCGCCCCTGGTTTTGTCGGTCAGAGCAATAACGGTGTATAGTTCTGCCACGCCGCCATTGGAGATAAACTGTTTGGTCCCGTTAAGGACATAGCCGCCGTCTACCTTATCCGCGGTGGTCATTATGGCGCTGGCGTCACTGCCGGCGGTTGACTCGGTCAGGGCAAATGCCGCCAGTTTTTTACCATCAGCAATATCGGGAAGGTATTTCTGTTTTTGCTCTTCGCTACCGTACTCTATCAGGGCGTAGCAGCCCAGGGCGGTGGCAGCGTAGCTGACGGTAATACCGCTGCACACCCGGCTCAGCTCTTCCAGCACCAGGCATAAGTCCAGGCAACCGCCGCCCAGCCCCTCGTACTCTTCCGGGATAAAAAGACGGAACATGTCAGCATCCGCCAGGTCTTTCATTATTGCCCAGGGAAACTCCTCCTTTTCATCAAGCTGGGCACGTACCGGGAGTATCCTTTCCTCGGCAATTCTTCTTGCCAGGCTCTTAATCGTTTTTTGCTGGTCAGTCAGGAAATATTCCAAGGTAATCTCCTCTCCTGTTCATGCAACTCGCTCCTGGGTAACTATGGCGGAGTATTTAGTCGTTGGATAAGTCTCTACTATGATAATATAATCGGCCTCAAAAGAGCAACGTACCTTGACAGTTTGAAGTCGTCTCTTTATACTACGGATTACCAGCGAGGGCGTGATTATTAATGGAGAAAGAGGGTGGTCTCATGGCGGCAAAGGCTTTTGTGCTTATTGAGACAGCGGTGGGTAAAACCAAGGACGTGGTTATGGCTCTGAATAAGGTGAAAGGGTTGGCTTCGGTCGATACGGTAACCGGTCCCTATGACATCATTGCGATGATTGAAGGGGAAACCCTGCATGATATCGGGGACATAGTGACCGACAAAATTCACCCTATTTCGGGCATATCGCGGACGGTGACCTGCCTGGTCATCTAGGGGATTCCTTCAGCTTCTTCATCACTGCGTCGACAGTCTCCTCAGCGGTGGAAGCACCTCCGGTGACGCCGATGCTGTCACATCCGTGGAGCCATGACGACTGAATATCATCGGCGGTTTCAATGTGGTGGGTTACGGTTATCGTGGCGCACAGTTCGGCGAGATGATTGGTATTGGCGCTGAAACGCCCGCCGACAACGAGCATCAGGTCAACCCTGCCGGCCAAGTCAAGGGCGGCTGCCTGCCTGTCCCGGATGTCATGACAAATAGTATCGATGATGCGTATCTCGGCATCCTTACCGAGTGCGTAGTCAATGAGCTTCCTGGTAAAATCGGCAAAACGGGCTGGTATCTGTGTGGTCTGTGACAGTACCCCGATTCGCCTCGGTATCTGTTCGAGCTTATTCAGGGATTTTGCATCCAGGGTGGCTATTCCCTGACCCTTTGTCCAGCCGAGAATTCCTTTTACTTCGGGATGGTCAGCGTCACCATAGACAATGACCAGAAAGCCGGATTCCGATAGCCTACGTGCCGCCACATGGGCGCGGCGTACAAACGGGCATGTGGTACTGATTACTTCAATATGCCTTTCGCGAATCTCCTCTTCGAGTTCCGGGCTTACCCCGTGGGTACTGGTCACGACAGTGTCACCGCTGATATCAGTCACCTCTCTGGCAACTTTGACCCCGATCTCGGAAAGCTTTTGCAGTACCTGCTGGTTGTGCACCACGGCGCCCAGTGTTTCTATACCGCCGCGTTCGCGGGCAATCTTTTCCAGCATGTTGATAGCCCGCCTTACTCCCAGACAAAAACCGGTCCTGGCTGCTTTTTCAATCCTCATATCTTGGCTCCATACTCTCCCCGGTAGTGCGGTGGAAGAAGTTCAGCAATACGGGTCATTATAAAATCGGTAAATTGAGTGAGTTCTTGCTTGCCTGGCCGGCTTTCGGCTGCTGGCAGGTAAAAGGGTTGACCGATGTTTACTGTTATACCGGGGCGCCGGAGCCACCAGACAGGCCCGCTTATTTTCTCGGTCCCGGAGATACCAACGGGTAAAACCGGGGTATTGAAGCGGGTGGCAATCAGCGCCGGCCCGGTAAGAGCCGGCTGCAATCGGAAAGTACGGCTCCGCTTGCCCTCCGGGAATATGATTAAAGCGACATCGCGCGCCAGCCATTCTTCAGCCTGCCGGAGTGTCTGGCGCCAGCGCCCCCGGCGTACCGGAAAAGCGCCGTAATTCTTCACGATGAATCGTAACGGCCAGTGGCGAAATAGCTGTTCTTTAGCCATGAATATTGCCTTTCGGTTAATACTGACACCCACTACCGGCGGGTCGGCGAGGTGGATATGATTGACCACAACCAGCAGCCGGCCGTGAGCGGGTATATTATCCCGGCCGATAATTTGAAAGCGGGTGAAAGTAAACAGAAACAACCCGGTTAAATATCTTGCTACATAATAGAACCAGTGCATTACCATAATTATATCCTGCGCAAGCGAGGAAAAACAATGAGGCAGGGGGTTCCATTTGTCGGTCAAGTTGCTCTCCGGTGGGCAGCTATCGGAAAAGGAGCTAATGAAGACTGAGGTCGGGGTTTCGCGGAGCAGCTTCAAAGGATTAAGTTCAGCAGCCCGCCAACCACGAGGGCGGTTACTATCATAATGCCTAATGACTTCAACATGGTAATGATGCCAAGCTCTCGTATCAGGATGACGAAGGTGGCGATGCAGGGAAAGAACATGGCCAGAACCACGCTGCCCACTACCAGTTGCTCGGCGGTTAATGACAGCGGTGCCAGCATACCCATCGCAACATCTTTACGTAAAAAACCGATTGCCAGCGCCATGACCGCCTCTTTGGGCAGTCCCAGGAGTCCGGTGACTACCGGTGCGGTAAAGTTGGCGATAGCCTCAAATACCCCCAGGATATAGAGGATATTGATAACCAGAACCGCGCCGAGGACAATGGGAATGGCTTCTTTTAAAAAGCCGTAGTGCCGTATCCATAGTTTGTGCAGCATGACGCGCCATGGCGGCAGACGGTACGACGGTATTTCAATAAGCAGTTCCGGGCTGTATCCCTTGGCCACACGATTCATTATGAAACCGAGGACAATCCAGACGATAAACAGTGTCCCGTAGATAATAGCTACATACTGGATACCGTAGTCTCCCACCAGGCCGAAAATCATAGCCTGAAGAGCTGCGCAGGGTACCGCTATGGATATGAGCGTCGCCGCGATAAACCGTTCCCGCTTGCTTTCCAGAATACGGGTCGCCATCACTGCGGGGACATTGCAGCCAAACCCGAGCAGGGTGGGAATAATGGCATAGCCGTGCAGGCCCAGGCGGTGCAGGATGGTGTCCATCAGGACGGCTAAGCGGGGCAGGTAGCCGGTGTCTTCAAGGATACCAAGCACAAAGTAAAACGAAGTAATATAGGGTAGCACCATGGCAAAGGGTACGTAGAGCCCCGTGGTCAGCAGTCCAAAGGCCTCCACATAATTTACCTCTCCGCCGGTGAAATTTCCTATTAAAACTGAGTGGAAAAAGCCCGAGCCACCGAGCAGGTCACTTATCTTCAGTACTACCGGGCTCCACAGGATATTAAACAGGGGGTCAAGGATATAGGTAATAAGACTCTCACCGATGAAGCGGATAAAAAAGAACATGCCGACAAGGACAGCTATGGCGATAAGCGCCCCGGTTACCGGGCGGACACTGGCGTCGCCAAAGCGCTCACTCAGTGTGTGATGGCGATGGGTTACCTGCTGTACCTGTCCAATAATGCTGCCGATGGTTGCCCAGCGCTCGTCAGCACTGTGTGGAGGTAATTTGGGCGCCCGCGCATTGGGGATATTGACAACCAGTTCTTTAATACCCTGTCCGGTGGTGGCTACCGTGGGGAGAACCGGCACTCCTAATAGCTCTTCCAGGCGTTTAAGGTCAATATGTATCCCCCGGTGCTGGGCGTCATCCCAGATATTCAGTGCCACCAGCATAGGGACGCCCATTTCCAGTAGCTGCAAGGTCAGATTGAGGTTTCTCTCCAGGTTGGTGGCGTCCATCACGTTGATAATCACGTCTCCCTGTTGGAGCATATCGAGCGCCACGTGTTCAGCTTCACAGGTGGGTTCCAGCGAGTAGGTCCCGGGTACGTCAATGACCTCATCCATCTCGTCTCCCACTTTCATAGCGCCCTTGGTATAGGTCACGGTTGTCCCGGGATAATTGGAGGCGATAACATGTACACCGGTGAGACGGGAGAAGACGACGCTTTTACCTACATTGGGATTGCCCATGAGTAGTATTTTCATATCGAGTTAAATAAGCTCTAACAGTATCTTGCTGGCCATGCCATAACCGAGGGCCAGTTGAGTATGGCCTACCTGGATGGTGACCGGGCCCCGCATCAGCATCGAGTTGATCTTGGTTATACGGCAACCGGGTCGGATACCAAGTGCGCCAAGCCGAGCAATCATTCCGTGGCCGCCGTGGATTTCAACCACTCTACCACGCTGACCAGGTTGCATCTGTCGAAGAGAAACCAGCTTACCCGGTGACATTATTCATAATTCCTTTCTCCGTTTGTTCCCAATTGCTAATGCCGGTATCTTCCCGTTACACATCTGGAAACCTATACCTGTTTTTGGCTACACCGGGAGCAGTAACCTTTTATACGGATTTCACATTCCGAGATGGTGAAATCTCTGGCTTCAGGCACCATATTTTTTACATATCGAGAGAGGGGATATTGAAATTCGATAACCCGGCTGCAACCGAGGCAAACCAGGTGATGATGTTCGACAGGTGGTTTTACTTCATAATGATGGTGGGTGTCACTGAGATGAAGCTCATCCACCAGCCCGATTCTCTTGAATGCCTGCATGGTACGGTACACCGTGGATAGGCTGAGACGCGGGTCTTTCTTCCGGGCGCGACGGTAGATTTCGTTAGCGTCAAAATGTCCCTGCCGCATGATACCCAGAATAATGGAGCGTTCACTGGTGACCCTCATACCCGCTGCTTTTAATGCTTGCTCACTAACGACTGGCACCATGCTCTCACCACCTCCCCTGAGTTAATCGCTAATGCAATTCATTTGCAATAATATTTTATCTTACCATGATAATTTAGTCAAATTTATTCAGCCCTGAGATGGCTGAGAAGGAGAAACCGGACCGGATGATAGCATTTCCGCAATCATCAAGGTGAGGTGCTAGCGGATTTTCAGCCTTCTTTTTATCTCCGGGATGGCTTTTCCCGCAGCCATTTCACCATGGTGAATCAGCTCGGGAATGTGGTGGAAATCACCAGCCCCGATATGCGCCACCTGGGGTTCGATAAGAATGTCAGCCGCTTCGGCGCTTATCTTGGCTAACGCATACGTGCCGATATACAAAGACTGCATGAGGACGTGAATTATATTGGGCTCTTTGGTTCTTTCCCCGGGTTGCTTTTTCATGCGTTGTGTTCGGTCGCTCACATCGGGAATTACGTTAACGGCGATAATAAAATCCGCCCCCATTTGCTGTAAAAGATTGACCGGTACCGGATTTACCAGGCCACCGTCAACCAGATATCGGTTTCCCCGTCTTACCGCGGTAAAAATTGCCGGAATAGATATGCTGGCCCGTACCGCTTCGATTACCGAGCCTTGAGCTATTACCACTTCGTCACCGGTCTCGATATCGGTAGCCACGCAGGCAAAGGGCCTTTTTAATTCGGTGAACGTGGTATTGCCGCCGATAGCTCCGGCCAGCAGCTCCTTGATTCTCTCGCCTCGGATAAACCCGGAGTGGGGCAGGGAAGGATCAATGAAAGTGGTCAGTCTTTTCTGGCTGAGTTCGATTGCTTGGTTCTTGATGTAGCTGCTGTCTTTCCCCTGTGCGTAGAGGGCGCCGATTACGGCGCCGGCGCTGGTGCCGGTAACCATGTCAATGGGGATACCTTCTCTTTCCAGCACGTCGAGTACGCCGATATGGGCCATGCCGCGGGCAGCGCCGCCGCTCAGTGCCAGGCCAACCTTTCGTTTAGCCATTGCTGTCTCTCTTCAGGAACCAGGGGTAAGGATTGAGAAAGGTACCCCGGTAGCCGAGCAAGATAACCAGCGCCAGTACCATCATGACGAGATCCATATACAGCGCCCCGGTAGCGGAAAGGGTTACGCCGAATACTTCTTCCACGGCGCCCAGGCAACCACACGGACTGTGTCCCTGACCGTGATTGAGCAGCCAGACATTGTTGGCAATGAAGCCGGCGGTGAGCAGCAGGGATAGGACTGACATGAGCCTGGCCAGCACACCAACAATCATTAACAGGCCGATAACCAGTTCTGCCCGGGGAAGCCAGACCAGAATAGCATCGGTGAAGGCTGAAGTCAAGAAGTAGGGGGCAAACCGGGGTAGATAATGATAAAATGTGTCCAGAATGGCTGTCGGGTGCAGTATCTTCCCCAGGCCGGCGGTAATGAAAATCAGCCCGAGAATGATTCCGGCAACGGTACTTAGCCAGTATAGAGAGCGTCTACCTGTTGTTATTGCCACAGTTCTTCGATGTCTTTTTCTATCTGCTCTTGGCTGCGGGGCTCGGCGGTAGCGGTGAATTGGCGGTAGGACTCCGGAGAACCGTATTCCCGTGTTTTAATGACCACCGGCATCGGCAACGCGTGACCGAAGATAAGTGCCTGCTGCTTTGACTCCAGACGGGCAAGCACTGTCCGGAGGGCGCTCTTACCGGCGACGCCGGCAAGGACGCTGTCGATATCCCGTTCATTATCCAGCAGGCAGGTTATTTTGGTGCCGAGCTGAGACATGACCTCGGCATCAATGCCGCTGGGACGCTGGTCAATAACCAGCAGGCTGACGTTGTACTTGCGCATCTCGCGGGCGATGGTGCCGAATATGGTATGGCTGGCTATCTCCGGGTTGAGAAACTTGTGCGCCTCTTCAATGGTAATCACCAGTGGCGTCGGCTTGGCGCTCCCGTCAGCTATCGCCTGTTCCGTCCGCTCCCGGTACCGGTCATAGATGCGACGCGATAGCAGGTTCGCCACCAGCATATAGGCGGCGATATCATTATATCTGCCGAACTCCAGGACGACATTCTTCCCCTGGTCAAGGAAACCCAGTACCCGGTCTACCGCATTCTCCGGGGCGTGAGGGACCACAAACGGGAGCCGCCCGATGGTGCCCAGTCCGCGCTGGAGGTTCTGAAAGGTGCTCTCATGGATTCGGAGTGATTCCAGCAATTCCTTGATTTCATCAGGGTTATCCAGGTTCATGGTATCATGCAGCCAGCTTTTACCGAACCGACGGCGTAACGGGTAGACTGCCTCGACAGCCAGGTCGGTGAGGTTGAGGGTCTGTCGCAGCAGGGAGATGTCCTCCGGCTCAATCTCGTCGTAACCTATCCTGACGACAAAATCGGTGCTCACCTTGCGCCGTCGGGAGTTTTCTTCGTCCAGAGTGAACACGGCTACCTTCGAAGCGAAGAGCTGCTTCAGCGCCTTGACCGGCGTCCCTTTCTCGCTGCTGCCCGCCCAGCCGTACTCGCTGTGCATATCGAATATCAGGTTGACCGCGGCGCTCTTTTGCAGCATGCCGATGAGCAGTATCCTGGTAAGGAATGTCTTGCCGGTGCCGCTCTTGCCGAAGATGCCGTTGGAACGCTTTACCAGCTCGGGCAGGTCAAGGCAAATTTTGGTCTCCATGTCCAGCGGGGTGCCGATAAAAAACCTTCTTTCATCCTCACTGCCGAAGACTAATTCAATATCAGACTGCGATGCCAGATTGACCGCAGAGAAGTGGCTGGGAACGGTTTTTACAGGCTGCGGTCCTTCCAGCAGGCTGTCAACGTCGCTGCTGAGGGTGAGGTAGGGGGAGACGCGCAGGGCGCCGAAGGTGCTGGTGCCGGCAAGGACTTCACTTATAAATGGGTCGGAAACGTCTGGCGGGTTGAAAGTAAGCGCCGGGTCGGTAACACCCAGGCTGACATCAGCGATGATGCCGAAAAAGCGGCGTTTATTGCCTTCAATGGTAACGTAACGCCCCACCGCCATGTCCTCCACCGATATCCCACTGTCCAGGCGGACCTCAATGCCTTTGTCCAGCGAACCGGAAGTAACGATGCCCAGTCGTTCCGTCATTTGAGCCTCCCCAGAATAGACTTGAGCTGGTCGAAGTCACCGCCGAGTAAAGTTGCCAGTTCTTTGCCCGCCGCCACCAGGAAGGTGTGGTGGTCCTGGTGTGCCTGGCTCATCAGGCGCAGCGCGGCGGCGACAAGCTCATCGGCGGGAACTGCCAGGCGGGTGTTGAGCAGGATGGTGAGGAAGTCAAAAGACTGACTGAAGGTCGTGACTTCCTCAGGAGTGCAACGGTAGACGAAGCCGTGAATCCGGGCGGGCTGTGGCGGCAAATACTGGTAGCAGCGGTCGCCCTGCCGGTAGCCCACCACCAGGGCGCTGAATTCGCTCTTGAACAGCTTGAGTAGATGGGGACTGGAGCGGAAGATAGCCTCCTCGCTGGCTTCGTCCCGGCCGCGGGCAATGGGGCGCCGTCCCGGCTCGATGCTGGTGGTGGCGGCATTACCGACCACGCCATAAATCTCCATACCCGCCTCTTTATCAGCGGTCTTCACCAGGCTGCCCAGCGGCGGCAATTCGTACAGCTCATAGCACTGCGCTATGAAGTTGGTAGTGCTGGCTTCGACCACTTCGGCAATTTTTGCTGATATTTCAGGGTTTATTGACCTCACCCCCTTCAGGCTTTTATTAGGTAACCCTATCCCCTGTATCCCCTTCCCCTTAACAAGGGGAAGGGGAACTGATTTTATAAGAGGGGCTTCGCCTCTCTTTAACTTACCATTGTTGGTCTATTTCTTCCTGGCTTCCGGCTTCTTAGCCTTGTCCTGCTTGGGCTTCTTCACATTCTTTCTGCCTTTAGTGCCCATTGATTTGTCTCCTTCTTAACTTTAGTAAGGCATAAATTTCTTCTGCTAGTTATTATCTATTATTACTTAAGTTTTCACCAGGTTGCATAGCATCGGCAGC
>CAYXWH010000025.1:17924-23336 GCA_964468755.1 uncultured Dehalococcoidaceae bacterium | reverse complement strand
TACCCATTGTCAATCTCCCTCCAATTTATAAATATTATTATCATAATACTACTTTTTTACGATGAGGTCAAAGAGTCGCTATTTTTCCTTTCGGTAGTGATTATTATCACTGCATACCGTCGGCAGAACCGCTGTCTGTTACTTACCGGCGATAACAGCACTCTTGGTAACAAATCTTTTGAGGAAAAGCGCGACCGCAAAGATACGAATGGGAACTTCATCGGATATCGCAACGGTCTGAACCTCAACGCCGGCGTCTTTACCGAGGCCGTTTGGACAGTTGAGGTTATTGAAGCCCGAACCGACAAGCTGGTTAAGAAGATACTGGAAATGTTCAAGCTGCGATGCACAGAACCTTCTAACGAAGCCCTGAACTTTATAACTATGTCTCCAACCTTCTAACGATTTCTGAAGCAGGGGGTACAACGTGCCGGGTGAGATGCATTCCACCAGCATGAAGCAAAGACCCTGGCAACGGCAATCAATCACATCTGAACATGATGGACGCCCATTTTCCGGGCGGAAGGCAAGAATAAGGACGCAGCCATTGTATCAACGACTGCATCCTTATTTGGTGGAGCTGGGGTATCAATAGGTAGAACTTTCGAGACGAGATTTAGCCTTTCATTTTTCGCCGATAAAGAAACCTTTTAATCTCGGGATAAAAGAGAAATAGCATAAGAAATATGGTGAAAATGGCTACCACTAATATTTGAACCCCGGTTCCGCGTATGAAATTCAGCCTGCCGGGATAAAAATGACCTAATATTGTACCTGTTAAGATTAGTATAGTTATTACAAAAAGGGCCAGATTGTATTTCGTACGGCGCTTAAAGAATATAAAACCTGTTCGTATGCTGAAATACAAGAATATTCCAGCAGCAATGATGTCGAACAATAAATCGCCGTAGTTCATTTGTATTGCTAATTGTATACCTGTGGGTCTGATAAGTAAATGGGGAGCAGGCTGAATGGCAGGTAGTACCACCTATTGATACCTTAGGTCGGTTTGTTTTAAGCTAAGTGGGCTTGAGGGGATTCGTACTTATTTACCAGACAATTCATATGGTCAACCAGATAAGATAATGGTTGACTAAACAATTAGGGAATTCAAGTTTTTTCTTTTTTCGGTTGATTAAGAATTATTTATTGTATAATCAAGGTGGTTTTTTGCTTTTTGATCCATTAATCTGAAGCTAAATTCAAAGGTTATAGTTCTGTCTACCGTACAGTACCGCCCACCAAAAATATTAATATTACCATTATTTAGCTACGAATAACCCTTTATTCGGCACTCGCTCATCACTTTTTAGCTTCAGTTTCTGGTAACTGGATTACCTCACCGAGAAACGCAACAGCCGGTTGCCGAATTTGAACTCGCCGACCCAGAGATAGCTGCCGTCAAAGGCGAGCCCTACCGGCCAGAAGAGAGAGTCCTTAAGCTGGAGGGGTGTAATGTCAACCCCAGTCCTGCCCAGAACTACGTCCGGTGATTTCCTGGATATAGCACTGGCGATATTTTTCCAGATATGCACACGGTTGAAGCCGGTATCGGCGACGAAAAGGCTGCCGTGGGATATGATGGCATTCTGGGGCAGATTGAAATTACCGCGTCCGCCGATCGTAGCTATGGGATTCGCACTGGAAGATAGCCCCGCCACACGGAACAGATAAACAGCGTGGTTGTAGATTGAGGTCACCGCCAGGTACTCCCCGTCGCTGCAGAGCCGCCAGGGGCCATTTATCGGAATACTGAAAAGCGGCGGGGTTTGGGTATCCGGGATTCCTTTCCAGACGTATACCATGTTGGCTCCAAAGTCGGAGAGGTAAAGGTACTTATCATCCATAGCTACGCCGTTCAACTCTCTGAAAGTAACCCCCCCGATTCCACCTTTATAGCTCGCATCAGGGACCTGTCCATCTAAGGGAAGCGTTTCCCAGACCATTACGGCATCTTTGCCGGCAAGGACCAGCGTATCATCCCACAAGGCATTATCCCACGGGGCTTCCGGCAGTAAATAGACCAGGTCGGGGTAGGCGCCGCTCTCGTCGGGTAGCTGTTCCCATACATATAGCTTGCGGTCAAAATCTGAAGATACGAACAGGCTCTTGCCATCGGTAGCCGGTACGCCGTTGGTGATGATGTAATGGGTATCCAGTGTGTTGGTGTTGATATCCGGACTGCCGATGGCAAAGTCAGGTATCTGCTGCCGGTCGGTAGGGACATTGTTGTAAACCACAACCCGGTTGCCGTTGTAGAGAGATATATAGACTCTGTTCCCGGCGATAGCCAGGCCGGCGCCGTCACCGCCGGCAAACCTGAAACCGGAGATGGATACGGAGGGAGAATCACCGGCACTGACAGGGAACCCATTCCAGACGTGGAGCGTCGAACCAAGCATCACTAGCTTCCCATCTGTAGTGAAATCACCCTGCATCCAGGCGCCGCGGCTGTCCACCGGGTCCGGCCGGAAAAAGTCGTAAGGTTCATCGTCACGGGTGGGGAAGGATTTCCAGAAGAAGTTCCCGATTTCAGAGCCGGTGTTTTTGGCATTGTGGTCGCCCACAATAAGACTCTTACCATCGCTGGTTATAGTCCGGGGAGTACCCATATCACCACCGGCGGTAAGGAACAGGTCAGCCGGTTGATTGTTTCGGGTGGGGAAAGTGTTCCAGATGAGCACATATCCGCCCGAGGTGCTGGAAACCACGAGTTTCTCGCCATCGGTCCAGACTCCCCAGGGCCAGCCGAAGCCGGTCTTGCTTGGCTTGCCGAACTCGAAACCGACCTTACCATCCAGAATGATATCGGCCGGCGCGCCATTCCGGGTGGGGAATCCGTTCCAGATAAGAATACGGTCATTGTAGGTATCTGCTACGACGATATGATTACCATCGGTAGCAACACTGGCCGGCCAGTTCATCTGGTGGCAGCTGGTACCGGGATAGTTGGCTGTGAAGTCCGGCTGGCCGAGTACCACGTCGGGCGGGGTATTGCCGGTGGGCAGAGAGTTCCAGATGAGGACACGGTTGTTGTTGCCATCCGCTAAAAGAAGGTGCGTGCCATCGGTGGCAATGCCTTTAGGGTGATTGAACATGAGCGGGCCGCCGGAATTGTCAAAGTCAACGCCGGAAAGCATGATATCAGCCTCCTGCCCGCTGGAAAGCCACCCGGAAAGATTGCCCGGTGCGACGCGGTATGATGAGTCTAACGCGTTCACGATAACACCAGGAGGCCCTCCGGGTTGTGGCCCTCCGGGTTGCGGCCCCCCGGGTTGTGGCCCCCCGGGAATCGAGGCGTATTGCAGGGATTCCGGTGGTATGTGAAGCCTCATGAGGCAGGTGGCGGCAATATCATTCTCAATTCCGGTAGGTTGGCTCTTACCACTGCAAAGTTCCTGCAACCGCGCTTGCCCCAGTTTCTCAATCAGGCATGAATCAATGGTCTCCGGTGCCGGGATGGCGCCGACAAGTAAGGCACGGGTAAGCTCAGGCGGATAAAGCCTTCTGGCTTCTTCCAGTTCAGCCTGAGGTGGTGCCGTGGTGTATTGTTGCGAAATGTCGGGAGGCAGCGCGGAATCAGCAGGTTGGGGAGCCGGCGGTCTGGTTTCCTGTGGTGATGGAGGAACAGGTGGCGCTAAAGGCTGTGTTGGTGCCGGGGTTTCCTGGCTGCACCCCGGAATTAAAGTCAAAAACAATAGCCAGGTTATAATAACGTATAATAAAATCTGTTTTTTCTTTGCCATCTGCTTCATAAACATAACATCTCCTGTTTAGCCTTAATGTTGCCGCACTTCAGACATTAGCGAAAGTCTTTACGGTTTATCTATCTCTACTAGCTACATTCGATATAATAAGCATAATCCCACGTATATGCAAGCAAGGAGAATTTGACCGTCATCAGCAGCCGTTGGACACCAGCAACTGCTGTACCGCCGAAATTAGCCCTTTCTTCTCAAACAGGAGTCCGGGAACTGTCCCGTCAGAGCCACCATTCCAAGCCCGTTGATGCTTACCTGAAAATCCTCAAACTTCTTTGATTTGCCGGGAAGTCATTTACTATTCGTTACTGTCAGTACTCCGGGCTAGTTGACAAATATCTCGACCCGGGCAGTACCGGCCATCTGGTTGAGGTCACCGGTAAACGCTGACCAATCGTACCCGGTCTGGCGCCGGTAGTGGTAGTGCAGGCTCACCCGGTCATCGAGCATGGACATGCTCTCCAGGCTGAGGCCTCGGAGTCGTTCCTTGAGAAAGGTGGTCAGCTTTCGTTCCAGGGGCGGGAAAGAGGGCTGGTCCACGGAAATCATCAGGTGTCCCCGCCCAAACAGGGAAACCCGGTTCCGGGTCAGCCACTGGATACCCAGAGCAACAAAGACCACCACGAACAGAATAATGGTTATCAGGTAGTTTTGGGTGGCGGCGCCGATGGATGAGGCAATGAGCAGGAGCAGGAACCCTATTTCGGCCGGGTCTTTCACCGGCGTGCGGAAACGAACAAAGGAAAGCGCTCCGAGCAACCCCAGCGAGAGCGGAATGGAGGTCTGTATGCCCAAAAAAAGCGCCGTGATGGCCGGTCCGCCGATGATGAAGGTGCGGTTCACCCCGGCGCCGATATGCCGTGAGCCGTAGAACAGCTGGTACATCAGATAGGCAACGATGGATGCCAGCAGCGAAAAGCCAACGGCAACGATACCTTCGGCGAGTCCCACGGGGGTTTGCAGGCCTTCCATGAATTTGGTAAGTTCTTCAAACAAAGTTCTGCCTCCTTACTTATATTTAAGCCGTTCTTCCTGAGGGCCAGAGACGGGCCACGGTACCCGGTTGGGCAAGGTGGCTATCAAGGCAGGACGAATATTTGGAGAAACGGCTCCAGTCAGTATCCAGTAGCCGTATTCGTCGCAGCGTTACCGGCAGTTCCATACCAGGCCCCTTGACCTCAATAACACCGCCGGGCAGCCTCAATTCCCGTTCCCCATAGCCCAGCCCCCTGTTTACCATTGACGATTGTATAGTGCAGTCCAGGGATACCCGCACTCCGGTCAGCATCTCGGTGAACCGGTAACGCCAGTAGGATATCATGATGATGGGCCGGACCGGCATTTCCAGGTGATGGCCGAAGCCGGCTATGGTATCCATGAGAGTTGTTGTGGAGACAATCCCGGCACTGAGCCGCGTGTACCCCAGTTGCTCCGCCGGGACCGACAGTCTCTTCCGCTGCTTGTAGCTGACGAAGCCCTGCCTTGATTTGAGTTCCACAAATACCGGAACGGTGTCCGGGTAATCCTCCGGCGAATGGTACCAGCGAATGCGTACCTTGTTCTTGCGGAAGTCACCGGAAGACGACCGGAGATACTGCTCGAGGTCATCGGTATCGAAGTACAGACTGTTTATCTGCTCCCCGGGATATTC
>CAYXWH010000025.1:12592-17824 GCA_964468755.1 uncultured Dehalococcoidaceae bacterium | reverse complement strand
TGATACCTCCCGGCACTATGCCTCTGCCAATATCCTCCGTGAGACCTCTTTCAAAATCTGAGGTGGAGTAAAACTTGAGTTCATCGGTCTCAACATAGGGACGTATCAAGGCGGCAAGCTCATCAATACGGGAGTCCATTTCATCGACGGCGAAGGGCTTGTCCAGCAGTTCCTCCAGGTACCCGTGATAGGTCTCCAGGTACGGCGGATGGGACAGCAGCCGTTGTACCAGGGGACGCTCGGCACTCGGTCCGCCGGTAGGTTCGTCAATATAGTAATTAATCAAGCCATCGCGGTCGATGCCATAGTTGAAAGTGCCGAACGCCATATTCAGGTCCCAGGGGATGATAACGAACCTGCCGTCATTTTCATAGAGGTAGTAGTTATGGCCCATGGCGATGTAGTTGTCCAGGTGCACCACGAGGGTTGATACCGCCAGAAAGCGGAGCACCTCATCCACGTCCAGCACCTTCTCAATTTCCGCCGGGAAGGTCTCATCAGGCTCGTTATTGAGAATATCAAGGAGACGGAAGAGGAGGGAGTGGTCCGCGCTGTTCTCATTTGTTTTCAGCGCCATCATACCCAGCAAATCACGATGTTGCCCGGGGAGCGGCATGCCCGGCGGTGGTGGCATGCCCGGCGGTGGTGGCATTCCCGGCGGCGGCATGCCCGGTGGTGGTGGCATTCCCGGCGGTTCGGCGGTAGCCGTTACCTCCCTTGTCTCTGCCTGTTCCATAGCCTGCATGATTTCGCGCAGCTTGCCACCCCCCAGATTAACATCGAGGCTATCGGCAGCGTCAGACGGCACGGTTGTTTCCACTCCGGCTGGCGGCTTTTCCAGGTCGGCCTCGGTCCAGGCGAGGAAGGCTGCCGGCATTTCCGGCTTGTACAGGTTACCGGTATTGTCGGCAAAGTGCCGACTCAGGAAGGTTTTATCCACCTGCTCCACCATGGTGTACACGCCGAGGCGGGTGTCATTCACCCAGAGGTCGACAGATGAGGAGCGGGGGGTTGGAATGCCCATCTGCGCAAACAGTCCATAGGCAAGCCGCTCGCGAATAAGGGTGGGGTCGCTGAAGCCATTGTTAAAATTGAGCTTCTTCACCCCGTGCAGGTTCCGGGCCGAATTAAAGAAATTGAAGTCGATTTTCAGTCCGAGGCGCTCACTTCCCTGTTGAACCGCCTGCCGGAGCGAGGAATTTCCCTTGGGTCTGACCGCTACATCGGGTACCAGCTCCCCGTCAAACCACACGTCTGCCCGCACGTATTGCTCGGCAACCGCATTGGACCGGGTAAACGCCCAGTCCTCCTCCGACATGACGATGCGTACGGTGACCACACGGTCGGTGACGAATGGCCCATCGTCCCGTTCGGAGGCATGTCCGGACCCTTCGCCATAGCAACCCAGCCCGCCGCCAGCCAGCAGGCTGATGAGCAGTAGCCCTACCATAATTGCCTTACCGCTTCGCCACCGCATAATAATTCCGCTACCTTTTGGATACTGTTATCCGACGTATTAAATAAACATAAAAGTATATTTAAGCCTGACTGACGTCACCGGTACTATTGCTATTCGGCACGGAGGGCGTCAATGGGATTCAGGCGGGAGGCATTCCATGCCGGATAGAACCCGAAGAACAGACCGATACCAATCGATACTGAAACGGCGAGAATCACGATATCAGCGGTTACGATGGTTGTCATCTGTCCCGTGCTGCTGACGATATATGAGACCAGCCACCCCACGATAATCCCGATGATACCCCCGGCAAAGGTCAGGAAGGCAGCCTCGAGGAGGAACTGAAGCCATATATCGCGTTCTTTAGCTCCCAGCGCCTTGAGTATACCTATCTCCCTGGTCCTTTCCAGCACCGAGACCAGCATGATATTCATCACCCCGATGCCTCCCACCAGTAACGAAATAGCAGCAATAGCGCCGAGAAGCAGTGTCAACGTACCGGTCGCTTCAGACACATTTTCGGCTATCTCCTGTATAGATATAATACTAAAGTCATCATCTACACCAAGGCCCAGCCGGTGGCGGTCACGGAGCAGGCTGGTGATTTCCTCAACAACGTAATCTGTCTGCTCCTCGTCGCTCACCGTCAGCACTACGGACGAAACTATACGCTCGCCCTGACTGGTCCGTGGCTGGGCGACCATCTGCTGCATGGCTGTCAACGGGACCAGTATGGCGTTATCCGGCGAGCCCCACATGGCTTCCTTACTCTCTAGAACCCCGATAACACGGACAATGTTTTTACCCATGCGTATCTGTTTCCCTATGGGGTCGGTATCTCCAAACAGGGTCTCTTTTACCTCGGAGCCGAGCACGACCACCTTGGCGCCACGCTGATAATCATAGGCAGAGAAGAAGGAACCATAAGCAATTTCTAAATTCTGTATGTCCTGATACTCCGGGGGGACACCGGTAACCTGTGAATTCATATTCTCAGCTCCGGCAACCACCTGGAGTGATGTTGAGTAGGTAGGCGATACTACATTGATATAGTTAACCTGTTCCTGTATAGCTATTGCATCTTCCTGAGTAAGTGTCTGTACACTGCCCAAGGCACCCTTGACTCCACCAAAGGAACGAGCACCGGGGCCAATGCTAATGAGGTCCGAACCCATACCTTCGATACGGGAAAGGATGTCTGCCGTAGCTCCTTTGCCGATGGACATCAGTGCAATAACAGCCGCCACGCCGATGACGATACCAAGGATGGTTAAAAAGCTGCGCAGCTTGTGAGTGGCAACCCCCACCCAGGCGTTTGTAAAGGGTTCCAGCCACTTCTTCATGATTTCTCCTCTCCTACTATTTGTCCATCCTTGAGGAGGATGATACGCTGGCACTGGTGGGCAACGTCGGCATCGTGGGTTATCATCACCAGGGTAATCTTTTGCTCGGCGTGTAAAGAGGTGAGAATTGAGATTATCTCCGCACCGGACTGGCTGTCCAGGTTGCCGGTAGGTTCATCGGCTAAAATCAGGGGCGGATTTTTCACCAGCGCCCGGGCAATGGCGACTCTCTGCATCTCACCGCCGGATAGCTCGGTGGGGCGATGGCTAGCCCGTCCGGCGAGACCAACCCGTTCCAGCGCCTCTATCGCCAGTTTACGGTCACTGCCATTGGCGTACCGCATGCCAAGCTCTACGTTCGCCAGAGCCGTCAGCCGGGGCAGCAGGTTGAAGGTCTGGAAGACAAAGCCAATCTTCTTGGCTCGTATCTGGGACAGCTCACCGCTGCCCAGGCGGCTGACCTCTTTGCCCTCCAGAAAGTAGTTCCCGGAGGTCGGTGTGTCCAGACAACCGAGGAGGTTAAGCATGGTTGATTTACCCGAACCGGAGGGCCCCATAATCGCTACCAGTTCGCCTCTCTCGATATTCAGGGTTATTCCCCTGAGCACGGTCAGCTCTCGCTTGCCCATAGGATAGATTTTGACTATATCATGTAATTGAATCATGCTACATTTCCTCTACGGATCACTTTCTCGGAGGCGGTGGGCCGAAAAGGGGCATTTTACCTCCCGGTTTATTCTGTGATGTGGTTGATACGGCAGCGGTCGTCCCCTCCGGAACCAGTACCGTTTCACCTTCGTCGAGACCCCCGGTTATCTCGGTAGACTGCCAGTTGCTGATGCCGGTCTGGACTAAACGCTCTTGGACAACCCCATCTGTTGATACCTTGACATAGCTCTCGGTACCCTGCTGAGCAATTGCCTGGTTGGGCACCAGCAGCACATTGGTTTTTTCCTCAACAATAATATTTACGATAACGGTAAGCCCTTCTCTCAGCTGAATGTCTTCCAGTGAGGTCGAGAGTGGCAGCTGCCCCGTCTTTCCGGCTGGGGCTGATGGTAGCCCTCCCTTCTGTAACTTTTTCATCATTTCTTCAGCCTGTTCACGGGTGATGCTGCCTTCTTCAACAGCCTGCTGGAGTCGTGGCGGAAGTTCCCCGGCAGCGATGTCCTGCATCGCCTGTTCCTTTGCCGCCTGCCGCTCCCGCCGGATAGCTTCAACCGGCTTTACTTCCACGGTGACACCATAGTTGACCACGCCCGACTGAATGGTGGCGGTCGGCGATATGTGGGTTACTTCCGCCGGCAGGCTGATTCCCGGCAGGGCATCTACCTCCACCCAGGCTTCTCCCCCCAGTTTAACCTGCACGATGTCCATCTCGCTGACCAGAATATCCGCTTCGAATTTGTCCGGGTCGGCAATCTGCGCTATCACCGTACCCCTCATTACTTCGTCACCGCCTTCTGCGTTAACCCGGGTAATGAAGCCGTCAAAGGGGGCAGTAATCTCCAGGCTGGTTTCCCGGGCTTCGTCCAGTTCCTCCTCGGCATCGGCCAGATTTTGCTGAGCGTCAGCCAGTGCAGTTTCAGCGTCAACAATATCCTCCCCGGCTTCCACCACGTTCACCCTGGCGACGTCAACAGCTTCCTCGGCAGCAGCCAGGTTCTTCTCGGCCAGGTCAAGTTGCTGCTGTTTCAAGTAAATTTCGCTTATGGTCACGCCACCATAGTACGGGTCAGTTAATATCTCATTCAGTTCTTCCCGCGCTTCTTCGAGCTGGTTGGTATAGACACTTATCCAATGCAACCAGTAGTTGGGGTCGCCACCTTCTCCACCTGCCGATGATTGCAGGGACTCCTGCAACCTCACCTTGGCAACCTGTAAATTTACTTCAGCTTCATCCACAGCATCCTGGGCTTCCTGAACATCCGTCATTATGTCCAGGGCGCGCTGTGCCGTTTGCACATTGACCTGTGCCTGCAACAGGTCACGCTCTTCGGCAGTCACCAGGCGCTTCTTGGCATCCAGATTAAGCTCAGCCGCAGTAACGGCACGCTCCCTGGTCCGTAACTGTCGCTCGGCAGTAGTCAGCCCGTCCTCCAGTTCTTCCAGGTGGTCCTCCCACTCCGCAGCGTCCAGCCGGGCAAGCACCTGACCCTCGGTTACGGTATCCCCCTCCTCAACGAGCACTTCGTCCACCGTCCCGTCTATCTCGAAGGTCAGTTCATCACTCTGGGAAAGAGCGAGGTTGCCGCTGGCGTTTATCTCTATCGCGAGGTCACCCCGCTGCACGGCTACCTCCTGGTACTCTACGGCTGTTGCTTCGTCGGCATCAGAGCCACAGGCGAATGAAGTAGCCGCAACCGCGCTCAGTAAAAGTAGCGCGGTAATTATTTTCCATCGTTTCATTGTTTTGCTCTGCCTTTCTTC
>CAYXWH010000025.1:2061-12492 GCA_964468755.1 uncultured Dehalococcoidaceae bacterium | reverse complement strand
CCGGTTGTCCTGGTTCTTGACTTGTCTACCCGGTAGAAACGCTCGAATACATTGGGCAGGTCTTCGGCAGGAATGCCTTCTCCGGTGTCAGTCACACTTACCTCCAGCCAGCTGCCGCGCGGCTGGGCGGTGACGGTAATGGTGCCTCCCTTGACGGTATGCGCCACCGCATTTTCCATGAGGTTACGCAATACCTGTTTGATACGGTGCGGGTCAATGTGTACCGGCGGCAGCTTATCAGGTACTTCGGTAGATATCGATATTCCCTTGTCCGCCGCGGAGTTCCTCAACGATGAAATAGCCTGGTCAATAAGCGGAGAAATATCTTCTTTCCGGCAGTTCAGCTTTAATTCCCCCGCTTCGGCAAGGCTTAACTCCTGAAGGTCGTCAAGTAACCGCGACAGCAGGGTTACCTCTTCGTAAAGAGAATCGGTGGTGGCGGTATCCGGCTTGACCAGGCCATCATGGACCGCCTCAAGATAACCGCGGATATTGGACAGCGGAGTTCTCAGTTCGTGGGCAACATCGGCTATCATGTTTCGCCGTAATTTTTCGTTTCGTTCCAGGTTGCCGGCCATGGTGTTGAAGGTCCGGGCAAGTTCGCCCAGTTCACCCTTTTCCCGGGAATGAATCCGCTGGGCAAAGTCACCCTGCCCCAAGCGCCGGGCGGTTAAGGTCAGGGCTTTCACCGGCGATAAAATCCGCCGCGAGAGCAGAAAGGTGATTATCAGGGCAACCGCAATCGCCAGCAGGACCCCCCAGAGGAGGAAGCTATTGAGTGACCTGGCCAGGCTTTGCATAGAAATAAAATCTTCTGATGGACCTAAATAGAGAGTCCCCAGCACATTTTGCTCGAGCAGTGGCGGGGGCGGCGGTGGTGAGTGTTGGGAAAACGCTCTTGGAGGTAATGGATATGACAGCACCAGAGCCCGGGGCTGCGATGTTGAATGATATTGCTGCCCGATTAAATCCCCTTCGGAGTCAGCAATCACGGTACTGCTCTTGTCGGTCAGCACAATGCGGCGGCCGTCGAGAGTGCTCATTCTTTCAACAAGGCGCTGAACATCAGCCCAGCCCTGATGCAGGGCATATTCATGGGACAGGATACGCGCCATCTTCTGCAGGTAAAGTTCCTCTTTTACCTGCTCGTACTCCTCAATTTCACTCCCGGTGCTACGGCTGATGAAGAAGAACACGGTAGCGGTAGTCACCAGTATGACCAGGAGGAAAGCTGCCAGGAGACGAAACCGTAAACTATGTATCATTGCCCGCCTCTTGGAACTTGTAGCCGGCGCCGTATAACGTCTTTATATAGGTGGGATGGCTCGGGTCTGGTTCCAGCTTGCGGCGCAGGTTAAGGATATGCACATCAATGGTGCGGTCAAAACCCTCAAAATCATGCCCCATAGCCTTTTCAATGAGCAGTGCCCGACTGAAAACCCGTCCCGGCTCCTTGACCAGTACCGCCAGCAGCTTGAATTCGGCGGGAGTGAGACTGATATGCCGGCCAGCGAGAGAGGCTTCGCGCTTTAGAAAGTCGACAGTAAGCTCACCATGCTCAATCTTTGCCGGACCGCGCTCGGCAGGAAGGCGTCGCAGTACTGCCCGCACCCGGGCAGCCAGTTCCCGCGGACTGAATGGCTTGGTGACGTAATCATCAGCGCCCAATTCCAGCCCGGCCAGCCGGTCCTGGTCAGTGGTCAGGGCGGTAAGCATGATAATCGGAACATCGGACTCTTCCCGAATGATACGGCACACCTCAAGTCCATCCATACCGGGAAGCATAAGGTCAAGGACAATGAGGTCAGGGTGACCCTCACGGGCAAGGTGCAGGGCTTCAACGCCATCGCCGGCGGTGAGCACCCGATAGCCATCACGGTTCAGATAAAGCTTGACCAGTTCCACTGTCTTGGCATCATCATCAACGACGAGGACTCTTTTTGCAGCCATATGGCACCTCTGAACCAGAATATCTCTTTAATGTTATACCATAAATGTTAAGAAAATATTAAAATTAAACAAAAGCGGAGAGGGGGCAAATGCCCCCTCTCCGCCTCGAAATTCCCCAATAAAATTGATTTTTAGAAATCTTATTGGGTAGCTGGTGGTCCGCCAAATCCCGGTCCATGTGGTCCACCGCCAGACCCGGTTAACCTGCCACCCGGCCTGCCGGGAAACGAACTGCCTTCCGGACGCTCGGGGAAAAGCTCGGCACGGGCTTGCTGCCACTCCTCTTCATCGATGCCGAGAAGCTCAAGGACTCTGGTCATCAGTGCCCTGCGATCGCCCTCCAGGGTCCCGTCTTCCAGCTCGTTCCGGGCTTGCTCAACGGCATCCTGGAAAGCCGACTCATCAATGCCAAACTGCTCCAGGAGCTCAGCGGGTAGTCCAAGGCGAGGTCCACCCTCCGGGCGCTCGGCGCGCAGTTCACCCATAGCTTCACTAAAGGCGTCTCGCAGGGTTTGCTCATCAATGCCCAGCTTGTCAGCAACCCTGGCAAGCAGCTCATGTCCCGGATTATCCCCGTCGTTCTCTGTATGGGCAAGGGCTACCCCACCAATGCTCCCCGCCAGCACTACGACTACCAAAACGGTAACCAGCAGGAACTTTTTACTGCGCCACATCAGTGCGTCACCTCCTTTCTTGTTTGTTCTGGAAACTATTATAGTCGCCGAATGTTAAAATCCAGTTAATGAAACAGGGGGAAATGAGGTTTTGTGGGGTAGGCGAAAGATTTATCGCGGCACTGCTGGTGGTTGATTAGGGCTTCCGGCGCTGGATATGCGGGTTTCCATCACCCGATTTCCTCCCGTTTACCATTTCTTATTCTATATCTTCCCAGATAACTGGCTGCCATGAAGGTAGGCGTAAAATCAGGGACACTGGCTAATTCCACATAGTGTACCCGCGAGGCGATTTGCCGGGCTTCCGCCCGCTCGTTGAGGGAAAGAAGTGCCCGCCGGGCACCTGCTCCGGCAGCGTTGCCCACCTGCCGAAAGCATCCGGGGGGCAACGGCGGCAGCATGCCGATAGTAATCGCGCTGGTCACATCAATGTAGCTACCAAAGGCACCGGCGATGATTACCTGCTTTATCTGCTGTTCAGTGATACCGCTGGTGTTGAGGAGAACCTCAATGCCGGTGCGGATGGCTGCCTTGGCCAGTTGCAACGCCCGTATGTCCGACTGTGTAATCACAATGGGCGGAAGGCCACCTCGTTCCTCCCGGCTTACCAGCCGGAACTCGCGCTGCTTCTGGCGGCGGTGGATGCGGGGGTGATTGTCCTTCATCCGACCGCCAGCGTCGATAATCCCCGCCAGATAGAGCTGCGCCAGGGCATCGAGTATGCCCGAACCACACAAACCGGCTGGCGGCGCATCATCGATGGTCTGGTACTGAATATCATCACCCGTAACCCGCAGTCGTTCGATAGCCCCGCTGGCTGCCCTCATGCCGTCGGTGATGTGGCCACCTTCAAAAGCGGGACCTGAGGCGCAGGAAACGGCGGTTATCTCACCATTGCTTATACAGGAAACCTCGGTATTGGTGCCGATGTCGATGGCGATTATCGACCCTGCCCGCTGCCGGTCCGTGGTTGCCAGCAGCATTGCCACATGGTCGGCACCGACAAAACCGGCGATGTTGGGCAGCAGGTGCACGTAAGCCCCTCCGGCGATCTCCAGCCCCACGTCGCGAGCCTTGATATCCAGCGACCGGCTGACCGCGGGGACATAGGGGGCGCGGGCGAGCTGGCTTACCGGCAAGCCGAGAAACAGGTGGTGCATGACGGTATTACCGACGACCACCGCATCGACAATTTCCCCCGTGCTGACGTGAACCGCGTTACAGAGGTCATTCGCCAGTTGATTAATCGCATCGATAACCAGCCCATGCAATTTCATGCCGGCATCCGGTGAAGCAATACTGGCATTGATACGGCTTATGATATCCTCGCCGTAACTTATCTGGGGGTTCATCACCCCCCTAGCGGCGAGCGTATCGCCATCGCCCAGGTCAACCAGATACCCGGCAATCTTGGTAGTGCCCAGGTCTATTGCCAGTCCCAGTTGCCGGCCAGACCGGGGGATTATCGCCACCAGCTCACCGCTGCGGACACTGGCCCGGCATTCCCAGTCCCATGACCGGAGCTGCCCGGGCAGGGCACGAAGCACCTCGATATCGACCAGGTCGCAGTGTATCTTACACTGCTGGTTCAATGCCTCGAGCAGGCGCCCGGCATCGGCGGTGAGGTCAGACAGGGAGGGAGGGGCCAGCCGTACCTGGCAGTCCTGTACCGCCGGCTCCGGAGTAACCGGTGCCAGTATCCCTTCTACCTGGACACGCTGGGTGGTGGTCATTGATTCGGCCGGCACGGTTACCCGGCAATGGCTGCGGGGGTATGTCTGGCAGGCCAGGCGCCAGCCTGACCGCAGTTCCCGGGGGGTAAATACCTCTCGCTCGCGGGAGGTCGGCTCGGAAACGTTGCCACTGGCAATTCTTACCCGGCAGGAGCCGCATGTTCCATGCCCCCCGCAGACGCTGCTTATCCCCACACCGCACTGGCGGGCGCAATCCAGCAGGGACATACTGTCCCGGCATCGTCCCCGGCGGCCCAACGGCTCAAAATCAATCGTGTACATAGTCATTTCCCCGGATTCAGCCTCACTCGCTCTCCTTATTCAGAATTCAGAATGTACCCGGTAGGGGCAGGTTCCAGCCAGATGACAACGGGCACAGGCCTCAGCCGAAGTCCAGGTTGGCATCTGTGCCCCCATGCCAATAACCAGGGAAACCGACTTGCGGGGTACCATCATCCCGCCACTACTCAGCCTGACCCCGATTTCTACGGCAGGTACCAGCGCCAGCAGCTGTTCCTGCTCGGAGATAGGAAAGCCGGGCATACCCGGATTGACGGGGCTGCTGCTCTGATAACCGCGCGATGACGCTTCATCCCGAATCAGCCGGCAGGCCGCCTCGATCAGGACGTCTACGGCAGCGCTACCGATACCGTCAAGAAGCATTCCCCGTAACGATTCCTTTCTATTGAATTCCTCAGTCACCCGTTTCTCCAGCCCGGCGCCAATGGTGCCGACGGCTACGGCAAGCGCTTTTGCTTCCGGGAAAACGGAGGCAAATACCGAGCCGCGCAGGGTATGGTTTCCCTCCAGGCGCACCATCTCCCGAACCGTTCCACTAAGAGAGAAGATTTCATAGGCGATACGCGGCTGTAAAAGGCGACGGCTGCTTACCTCGGCAATGAGCTCACCGGTCAGGCTTTCCACCTGATGCCTGAGGCGGGACTTTCCGAGAATTCCCCGCCGGTGCAGAACCTGACTTATATCCAGATTCAGGTTGATAGTATCAACAACAGGCATTGTCTCGCCCCTTTGCGGGTATGGTACATTTCACCGGCATTATACCAGTTTTGGTTTTCCTTACCGGATAAATTTTTGGGCAGCCTTTTCCAATCCGGCGACGGCACCTTTCAGGGTACGGTCGTCAACGCAATAGGCTACCCGGAAGTAGCCCGGGGTACCGAAGCCGCGACCGGGCACTACCAGCACCATAAACTGCTTCAGTTCGTTGACAAAGGCAAGGTCATCGTCCTGCGGGGCTCTGGGGAACATGTAGAAAGCTCCCTGCGGTTTCACCAGTGAATATCCCATGCTCACCAACTGGTTATAGAGAAAATCCCGCTTTTGCTGGTACTCAGCCACGGGGACAGTCACCGCCTGCAGGTGACGGACAATATGCTGCATCAGCGCCGGGGCATTGACATAGCCCAGTATGCGGTTGCACAGGATGAAACCGTTCACCAGCTCGGCCCGCTGGTCATATTCGGAATTGACCGCCAGGTAGCCAATGCGCTCGCCGGGCAGCGCCAGGTCCTTGGAGTGGGAGGCGGCAATGATGCTCCGCGGATGATGGCGCAACGGTGAAGGATACGACTGACCATCGAAAATAATCTTTTTATACGGCTCATCGCTGATGAGGAATATTTCAGTCCCGTACTGCGCTTCCTTCCGGCGCAGGAGTTCCCCCAGCTGACCGAGCCAATCAGCGCCGTAGACGACGCCGGTGGGGTTGTTGGGGGAGTTAATGATGAGCGCCCTGGTCCCGGGTTTGATGGCAGCTTCCAGCGTGTCAAATCGGGGCAGGAACCGGGCGTCAGTGGGCAGTACGGTGGCTATGCCGCCGTGATTGGCAACGTAAAAACGGTACTCAACGAAGTACGGGGCGAACAGGATAACCTCTTCGCCGGGATTGAGTATCGTCTTGAGGGCTATATTTATCGCTCCGGCGGCACCGCAGGTCATAACCACATCCGCCATGGTAAGCCTGAGTCCGGTCTCCGTTGACAACTGTTCGGCTACGGCGGTTCTGGTCTCCACATAGCCGGCGTTGGGCATATAGCGGTGCATGCCGGGCAGGGGGTGCTCGGCAAGTTTTTTCAACTCACGGTGAAACTCGGGGGGTGGTTCCATTATCGGGTTACCCAGGGACAGGTCGAAGACTTTCCCGGCGCCGTAGCGCTGCTTCAGGGCAGCCCCTTCCTCGAACATCTTCCGGATCAGGGAGCCTTCCTCCATGCTGCGACGAATGTGCTCGGCAATGGTCATGTCCTGTCTCCTTCCTGCCCGCAATAGGGGCACCCATCGTGGTTAACCGGTCAAGGATTAAATGAATTTGATTACCGTTCCCGCATTGTTAAACATAAATTGGTCGCCAAATACCTGAGCCATTATAGCCGCCTGTTTCATACCGGTACAGTGGGATACGGCAAGTTTTTGCACCCCGATTTCCATGAGGGAACTGATGGTCTGATCCAGCTGTTCCGTCGAGGCTCTGAAGAGATGGGTACCACCGACCACCATGTATACCGTTTCCACGCCGGTAAGTTGACGGGCATGCCGGATGATATTGATTGTTCCCCGGTGGGCACAACCCAGTATGATAACCAGTCCCAGCTCTGTCTTGATGTAGATGGACTGGTCATCAGCCATGGGGTCCGGGACGAACCGACCGTCCTCTTTCACGTAACACACATCATCCACCGCCTCAAAGTCGGTGGTCATCGGCTCTTCACCGCTGATAACAATGTCCTCGCCAATCCATGTAGGTTCCGCTGTCAGAATAAATCGAGCGCCGAGTCGTTCCAGTTCCTCTCGATGATAGGGAATACCACCGTAAATATAGTCGCCGGTGCGGGGGGTTTGGCTATATTTGAGTCCCCACACTGCCGGGTGAGCGATTATCTCTATTTCCCTGCCTATTGCCGACAGTACGCCGGGCAAGCCGCCGGTGTGGTCGAAATGACCGTGGCTGAGCACGATGGTATCCACCGCCGACAGGTCTACTCCCAACATCTGGGCATTATGGGATGCGGTCACGGGACTGGCTCCGGTGTCGAGCAGGATGCGCCGACCATCAGCCTCAACAAGAATGCAAAGCCCCATCTCCGCCAGTATCCCCCTCCTGGCGGTAGTATTTTCCACCAGCGTGGTCAGCCTGAGCTTGGCTGGATCGATCATAGTATTCTCCTTTCTTTCCCGGTTTATAATTCGGCGGCACCGCTGGGCGGGTGCCATTCAACAACCTGACTGGACCAGACGCGATTCACCGCCGTCTCCAGCACCGGCCGGCGTGGCTCCGGGATATCCAGCAATGGCGGCAGAGTGCGGTCAGCAAACCGGCTCAGGAAAGGGCACTGTTTCTGCAGGGATAGCAGCGTCATGCGGGCACCGCCGTATACCATGTAGTCCAGCGTGCCGGCCTGCGGTTCCAGGTATTCACGGGCGTGATGACAGACCCTGTTGAAAAAGTACTCTATCTGCTTCTCCCGGTGCCTCCGGAAACGCTGCTGCGAGGAACCTCCCTTTTTGTGTCTTCCATGGACAAGGCCGGTACCCACCTTGCTGCCGACCAGCTGTTCGCCACGGCAGATGCCGACAGCGTAGGCGCCGAGGCGCACCAGCAGCAGGGCGATGGTGAAATCACCATTTAGCAGCGAGCGCAACGGCGGTGTAGACAGGCCGCGGGCGACCGCGGTAGCCGCTATCGGAAATGGCGGGAGAATGAGGTACGTCCGTTCCGGTCTACAGTAAAGAACCGAGCCCGTCGGTGAATCGGCTGCTACCTCGACAAGCCCATCGGATATATCACACGACTCCGACGCTTCCTTCAGCACCGCAGCTACTTCTGTCCGCGAGAGTCCGGCGGTTAAATAGTATGAGCCGTCCGTCACTTCGGAATTCCTCTCCAGTTCATCAAGAAAGCCGAGCATCTTTTGCCTGGTTAACCAGAACCGCCTTGCTTCCGGCATTGTCTCCACCATTTCCCCATCTATGCCCGGTTACCGGGTGCTGTATCGGCTACAGGGTCACCACGGTAACGCCGTCGCCGCCCTCACCCTTCTCCCCGGGTCGAAACGACTTTACCAGGGGGTGAGCGGCAACCGATTCCCTCACTATCCGGCGCACCGTACCGGTGGCCATTCCGTGGATGATACGTACCTCGCTCAGATTGGCCCGGGCGGCGTCATTGAGATAGCTGTCCAGCGCCCACTCCACTTCATCGGCGCGTTTTCCGCGCAGGTCATACTCCCGGGGCACTGCCCGACCCATCATTGGCTTGACTGTCACGGCAGGTTCCACAGTCGTTTGCCCCGGTGCCGACGTTACTTTCGCCACACTGTCAAGCCCGAGTCGCATCCTGGTCCGTCCCGCCTGGACTTCCACCTGCTGCGCCGGCTCCGATATTGAGAGCACGGTTGCCGGCAGATTAGCCTCTCGCACCCAGACGGTATCGCCGATGTTGATGCGTTCATCGATTTCGCTCTCCCCCGGACCGGCCTTACCCCCGGCGCTTACCTGCCAGGCTTCGCTGCCCAGCTGCTCCTGTATGGAAGCCATCGCCTTCCGTGCCTGTTCCAGTGTTTTCCGGGATTGTTCCCGGCGCAACTCGGCGGCGGTCTGACGGATTGTTTTGTGTAGCTCGGCAGCCTCACCGGACACCCGGTCCCGCACTTCCTGAATAATCTTACGCTCTTCCGCCTTGAGCTGCTGCCATTCTCTGGACACCTCGGCGTTTTGCTGTTCCAGTTTGGCTTTTTCTCCGGCCAGCTCCCGGCTGAGTCTTTCCGATTTTTGTTTTTCCGCCATCAGGCTGGTCAGCAGGGTTTCCAGTTCCTGGCTGCCTTCGGCGAGCATTTCCCGGGCTTCGTCGATAATCTCCGGGGGTATGCCCAGGCGGGAAGCTGTCGCCAGCGCATTGCTGCCCCCCGGAATACCCACCGCCAGGTGGTAGGTTGGCGACAGTGTCACCGGGTCAAATTCAAGAGAGGCGTTCTCCAGCCCCGGAGTCAGGTGGGCAAATGCCTTGAGGTCACTGTAGTGGGTAGTAGCCACGGTGGTGATACCCCGGGACAGGAAGTGGCGCAGGACGGAGCGTGCCAGGGCAGAACCCTCAGCGGGGTCGGTACTGGTCCCCAGTTCATCGAGGAGCACCAGGCTCTGCCCGGTAGTATGGTTGATGATGCGTACCATATTGCCCATATGCCAGCTAAAGGTGGACAGCGTTTGCTCAATGCTCTGTTCATCGCCGATATCGGCGAAGATACCGTCGAACACCGGCAGGCAGCTCTCCGGTGAGGCTGGAATCGGTATACCCGCCTGTGCCATGAGATTGAGCAGGCCGATGGTTTTCAGTGCCACTGTCTTCCCGCCGGTATTGGGGCCGGTAATCAGCAGTACCGTGAAGTCACGGCCTATTTCCACCGAGAGTGGCACGGCATTTGCCGGTAACAACGGGTGCCTGGCTTCAACCAGTCTGAGCGTACCCACCGGTTCGTCACCACCCTTGCCTCCTTCCAAGACTGTTATATCCGGTTCGGCGGCGTTCACCTGCCTGGCATACCTCGCCTTGGCCAGCGCCAGGTCCAGCTCGGCGACCAGCCCGATACTCCGGTCAATTTCCGGGTAGTACGCCCCCATTTCGGAGCTCAGCTTGCCGAGTATCCGCTCAATTTCTCGCCTTTCTTCGATAGCCAGTTCCCGGATGGCATTGCCCGGCCCCACCGTTACCGAGGGCTCAATGAAAACGGTCTCTCCGGTATTGGATATATCATGAACGATGCCTTTTATTTCGTGGCGGCACTCCATCTTGACCAGAATAACGTACCGCCCCTCGCGTTCGGTAATGATATTGTCCTGAAGTATCTTACGTCCCCTGGGCGACCCTATAATACCTTCCAGGCGTTCCAGCAATTGCTTGCGCAGTTCAACCAGTTGCTGCCGGATGTGGGCCAGATTGGCAGAGGCGGTATCCAGCACCTCTCCCGCCGGCCCGAGGCAACCGGCGATGTCCCTGGCGATATGCTTGAGGTCAACCAGTCCTCTGGCAATATCCCAGAGACGGGGGAAGTCATCGGCAA
>CAYXWH010000025.1:0-1961 GCA_964468755.1 uncultured Dehalococcoidaceae bacterium | reverse complement strand
CGACTGGCGGAAAAAGAAGTGAAACCAGCCAGTATTTCTCTTATCTGGGGAAATTCCAGTATTTCCAGGCTTTTACGGTCCATAGAGCCACCATTTCCATCAGCGAATACCGACTACATTATAGCACGATGCATAAACCATATTCTGCACTCGTCGGCGAACTGCGGAAGAAGTAACTGCTGTATGACGTTTTTATCCGGTTAATGAACCGTTCCGGGGACGGGCAAACCGGTGAAGCGCTGGTCATACCCTCTTTCGCTTCCACCTCCCCATCCGGAAATAGATGAGCTGGGCAAAGCCACCGGCAAAGGTGCCGGCAACCATCGCCCAGCGTACGGCAAATACGCCAAGATCAGTAAACCGGGGCATGAGGTAAGCCAGCGGTAGCAACACCGCCCACATATTTAACAGTTCGAAAACCATGGTGGGCATGGTGTCACCGGCTCCAGAGAGGAATTGCCTGAGGACAATAACCAGGCTCAGCACCAGGTAGCTAGCTACGGCTATCCTGAGGAAATCACTGGCTATTTCCAGGAAGGCGGGCTCGGTATTGAAAATACCGGCAACCTTGTCCGCCCAGATGAAAATGATAACGCAGCAGATAATCATGATGCCCTCGGCAAAACCCAGTGCCAGCCAGCCGCTCCGCTCGGCTCGTGCCGGTTTGTCCGCCCCCAGGTTTTGCCCCGCCAGAACACCTGAAGCCAGTCCCGGCCCCATAATGAGTGTCACCATCACCTGTTCCACTCTCTGTACCACGGTATGTGCCGCTACCGCCATTGTGCCGAAGGTCACCATTATTGACATAAGCAGAACGTGGCCCAGGTTTCTTTGCATGCCGACCACTGCGGCGGGAATCCCAACCTTAATAATACGCCAGATAAGGTTACGGTCTACACGAAAGTTACCTATTGTCAGCCGCAGTCTCGTCCTCCCGGTGAAAAGTACCCAGAAGGACAAGCCCAATCCCACTATCTGTGAAAAGACATTGGCCAGTGCGGCTCCGCTCACGCCGAGGTGGGGAAATATCCACCAGCCGAGGACGAGAAACGGGCACAGCGCCAGGTGGATGGCGCGGAAGAAGGCGGCTATCTTCAGCGGGGTTATCGCGTCTCCCGAAGACTGCATAATGCCCTCGGCTACCAGCCGGAAGGCCATGACTGCCGAGCCCACGAACATGATGCGCATGTAGGGTACGCCCTCATTCACTACCTCCGCCTCCAATCCCATGAGGTCAAGAATCGGCTCAGCGAGGGTGAGACCAACCATCATTACCACTATCGCGAAGGCGGCACTGATAACGAAGGCTTGCCGTGAAGCATGGTTGGCACCCCTGGTATCACCGGCACCCACATAACGAGCAATCACGGCCCTGGCCCCCACGGCAAGACCCATCATCGCCGAGGATATAAGCATGACCACCATCCCACCAGCACCCACCCCGGCGATTGGTACCGAGCCCAGCTTGCCCACCCATATCATGTCAATGGTGGGGCCAATCATGGTAAGGCTCTGGCTGATGAGAATCGGCCAGGAAAGGCGGAGCAGGTTGCCCGCAATGCTGCCTTCCGTCCAGTCCCGACCGGGTAGAGCCCCCCCTCCACGAGTTACTTCTATATCCTGCATGGTAGCGGTCGCACTCCAGACTTTCAGGACTATGGATACCGTCATGCGGTAAGAGAATCAGCCAGCGGACAGATTCGAACTGTCGACCGGCGGTTTACGAAACCGCTGCTCTACCCCTGAGCTACGCTGGCATTTGAAGCTAAAAGCTAATTATTATTAAATATTATGTCTGCTTTTGGCGTTAAATTGGCGTTACTTTTTTGAAAACCACCGTTTTTGCCTGCCGGTAACACCTCATCTAATAACGCCATAGCATCAGATTGCATCCCCTCAATTATATGGCTGTAGACGTCCATTGTAAAGGCTACCGAGCTATGACCTAGCGCCTCTGAGAT
>CAYXWH010000024.1:0-23467 GCA_964468755.1 uncultured Dehalococcoidaceae bacterium | reverse complement strand
AAGCTAAATCGGCTGAACTCGCGTCGAGCCATTCTCAATACCGCCGCCAGCGACGCCCACATCACTTATACCTGGCAGCGTATAAATCGGCATCGAACTTGCGTTTGAGCCCGCCGGCATTCATATACCGCACCTTGCCGAAGACGGGTCGCTCCATCCAGGGGCGGTCATGCTTGCCGAAGCACCAGGCAACCCCGGCATATCCGTTCGGGTCTCTCCCGTCCAGCTCGTATTTGTTGTTCAGGTAGAGGGCTGTCCGGAACGCCTCTTCGGGAGTACGGCTCCACTCAATGATTTTCTTGCCCCAGTACATTCTCATATAGCCGTGCATCTTGCCGGTCAGCACCATTTCACGCTGGGCAGCATTCCAGTAAGGGTCATGGGTTTTGGCTTCCTCGAAGGCGTCGACTGTATACCGGTACTCCCTGGTATCACTTTTATGCGCCAGAAGCGTCTCCTTCGCCCACCGGGGAAGGCTATCAAACGAATCATAGTCCGGGTTATGGAAGACGTAGTTCATGCTCAACTCACGCCTGACAATGAGCTCTTCAAGGTAGGCGTCAGCTGCCGGGCTGCCCGTGTCAAGTACCCTGAGGGCTATATACAGCGGGGAAATCTGGCCGAAATGAAGGTACGGACTCATATCGGAGAGCATGCGGGCGTTGGGGTCATTCCGCAGCGCCGGGTAGTCGTTCAGCTTACCGCCGAGGAACTCATCGAGATGCCGCCGCGCCTCACTCGCGCCGCCACGGAGGTGGTCAACCGCGGTCACGCTGCGGTCGATGTCCAGGCTGGCCAGTGCCCGGTCGATGTCCTCAATATCAACGGAGTCAAAGTCAAGGTCAACGGGGCCTGCTTTGGGAGTCAGCGCGACCATCGGGGACAGGTATCCGGGCAATAACCTGTTAATCTTCGGCCTCAACGTAGCCGCCGCATACTCCTCCCGGGCAGATGCCTCCTCAACCGGAACGATAACCTCGCTCTCGATCTGTATGAGCGGGCAATCGACGTGCCGCGCCGCGTAGTCGCGCCATTGTCGCTGGACCCTCAGGTATCCCCGGTCGCATACCACCAGTGACGCCAGCCGGGACAGACGCACCACCCCCCTCTCCGGTGATTCATGACCGATGACCATACTGATATTCCGCTCTTTGAGACCACGCCGGACTTCAGCCAGTCCCTCCAGCATGAACTGGTAGTGCCGCTCATTGGCTTCGGGATAGCGGTCAGTGATGCCAAAATAGACAACAACGGGTTCATTACGCTCGTTGGCTGCCTGCACGGCATACTCCAGCGCGTGGTTCCACTCCGCCCGCTGCGAAGCCTGCATCCAGTACAGGACATAGCTTCCGGCTCCGGCAGCGCCCCCGTTGAGCACCCTGATTCTGGTATCCTGGACCATTTCCAACAAGCCCACCTCAGTGTTTGCCCGGTAAATACAAGAGAAATATATGCCGTCGGCGCCAATTTTGCAATAAGCGATGGCATACAATGTGCTGCCGAAAGATGTGTCGGCGACAGGCGAGGGCTCACTGGCTATTTGCGGGCTGCACATATTACAATGAAACCAGGGGCTTATAATGCTGCGCTGCGCGTTTCAGGCGCCGCCGACCGCCAACAACGATAATGAAGGTTTCCTCGGAAGACAACTTGCAGAACAGTCAATTTTGCTCATTTCGGCAACGGGAAGGGCTGACACCGGCAACGATACGGCGGTTCCAGGAGATGGTCTGGCAGTACTACCGCCAGCACGGGCGAGCCTTCCCATGGCGGCAAACCGACAGTCCGTACCATATCCTTGTATCCGAACTCATGCTCCAGCAAACACAGACCTCCCGGGTCCTGACAAAGTATGAAGAGCTCATTACGGCTTTCCCGGACTTCCCGGCGCTGGCAGAGGCGTCCCTCGACCAGGTGCTCCGGGTATGGCAGGGACTGGGTTACAACCGGCGCGCTCTTGCCCTCCACAGAATCGCCGGGATAGTGCAATCAGAATTCAACGGAAAGCTGCCGGCGTCTCCCGAGGTACTGCAAAAATTACCCGGCATCGGCGACTACACTGCCAATGCCATTGCCGCCCTGGCTTTCAACCAGCCGACGGTGTTCATTGAGACCAATATCCGTGCCGTTTTCCTCCGCTGCTTTTTCGACCGGGATGAAGAAGTGGCTGACCGTGATATTCTGCCCCTGGTAGCCGCCACCCTGGATAGCCGGCAGCCCCGGCAGTGGTACTACGCGCTGTTTGATTACGGTGCCATGCTGAAAAAGAGCGGGAAACACGGGGCGAGAAGCCGCCACTACCGCCGGCAAAGCGCCTTCCGGGGCTCCAACCGGGAACTGCGCGCCCGGATATTGAGGCTGGTGCTGGCCCGGTCACCTGTCCCGGAACAAGAACTAATCAGGCAGCTTGACTGGAGCGCCTCTCAAGTCAGGAGAAACCTGGAGCAAATGCAAAAAGAAGGCTTCATCAGTATTAACGGCGACAGTATCAGCATAGCCTGATAAAGCAGTGCCCCGGTCTTGGCCACGCTGCGATAGCCGATTGGCGCTTGGTATGCCAGCATCTAGCGATAATCCGATAGTGTTCCCCAGGGCTCCTTCACATTATAATCCCGCTCCCTGGCATGGAAATAAACCACGACCGGGGCGGAATCAAGTTCCGGGTAGCTATCAAACAGGTGCCGGTCGCCGAAGCGCAGTGCCTCCAGAGCCAGCGGTAACTCGCGACGGAATATCGTATCGCGTAATCCGGTCGTACCGAAAACCAGTCCGCCACTTACATGACAGTGAACCGCCAGCGCCAGCTTATCCTCTTCCCGCTGCCATTCGGCGAGCACCTCGTCCCGCATCAACCGGGTGTACCAGCCATTAAGCTGAGCCCGATTATAGTCCGAGCCGATGGTCAGGTACAGGTCGCCGGTCACGTCCGAGTGGGTAAGCGTATAGCAACGGGGCATGACCGGACTATTCCGGCTGGTTTCAGGCAGGTAACGTACATGCAATTTCTCGGTGCGGAGCCGTCTCATCAGTCCCCACCTTGACCTCTCCCCTTCATTCCCCCGTACCGGGGGTTTCATTCGCTGGCTCTCAGCAGCCCGGCTCACCGGGGTGACCGCAACAGCCCTGCCTTTTCCATAGTTTGATAAGGTTGTTGCGAAAGACGAGGTAGACCTTTCTATGCAAAGGCATCGGGGCAGACATATTGGTAAAGAAGGCTCTCAGGCTCGGCATAATATTTCGCTATACCTCCGGCTGGAATGTATCTGGCATTATACCACTACTGTCTACGGGTGAATATTTACATGCCAGTGAAAGGCCGGATGACTCCTCGAACATCTCTCATCTTTTTCAACAAATAGATATTATGTAAATTCTTTCCTGCTCAGCGCCGTCAGAATGATAGCCGGCACACCCAAAAACCAGGATAAGAAAGCACTGCATACCGAGCCGGTAAGGGCCAGGCTCCACCTTCTCCTCATTATGGCGTAGACGCCTCCTACTATCGACAGCACGCTTAAAATGATTACCGGAACCGCCACTATCGATAATACTGCCAGTGGTATCATGCCAAAACCGGGGACTCCATACCACAGGAAGTGGAAAATCCCATCCCCGAGCCAGCCCAGAGTAAAAATCATAATAGCCCCGAACAAGCGGGTAAAACCGGAAATGATGGTTAACACCCCGGCAGCGGTTGGCAGCCACGTTTTCCGAACTTCTAACTCAGCACCAATACTCTGGTAGTTTTCCATAATTTACCTTAAAAATCTATTTTACGCGCACCGTGAGGGTGTACGTCCACTCCCCTTTCTCGCCGCCTTCCCAGGGCCGGCTGTACTCCATGGTCACGGTAGTGGTGCCTTTCTGGAGGGCTTGAAAGGTCCAGACTTCCTGGCCGGGGGTCCCGGGTGGGGGCGGAGGCTCGTCTTCAGCAGCAATAAAGGCGTGACTTACCTGTTCCAATACGGATTGGTCACTGATTTGTGCCGAATCCGACCACTGAAAGCCGGTGGTCGGATTGGAGCACAGTGTCACGGTGAGTGAGTCATCGGCGTTGATTTCGATCTCTTCAGTGATATGCTGCTGCTGATAAAAGTCATCACAGGAAACCTCGACCGATGCCTGGCCGGGTGTCGGCGCACAGGCAAACAGGGTTAGCGCCAGGGCAACTATAGCCGCGAAAATGATTAGCTTCGATTTCACCTCGGTTCCTCCTTGAATCGATTTTTCTACTATAGATAACGTAGCCAACGGGTTTTAGTTAGCTCCGGCGGTAAAATCATCATCAACCGGTAGACCAATCACGGCACAATCCGCCACTTACCTTCGCCCGGAGAATTTTCCCGGGCACGGCAGTGAACCCCACACCCCATGAAAAAAGTATATAAGTATATAATTGACGTCAACTGTTTATCAAGACGGTAAGTCCGGTTCTTACCATATCTTATGGGGGAAAATGAGAAATATATCCAGCCCGGCACAGCATAGACTTCTCTGGACTGCTGTTGCTCCCAATCCAATATCTTGCATCCGGGGGCTAAAATGGACTATAATCACCTCGTAATAGGAGTGTAGCTCAGTCTGGTAGAGCAGCGGTCTCCAAAACCGCCGGTCGGGGGTTCGAATCCTCCCACTCCTGCCATAGCGTGCCGAGGTGGTGGAATCGGTAGACACGCCATCTTGAGGGGGTGGTGAGCGTAAGCTCGTAGGAGTTCAAATCTCCTCCTCGGCACCAACCTGTCTTGGTTTCCCCAAAAAAAGCAACATCAACTAAGGTCTTTATATCCCCAAAAATCAGGTCTTTACCCGATTGCTAGGGCAAAAGGGCTGTGCTACCTTTACTGTAAATCAGTGGAATTCATTTCCGGCAGATTATGCGATTGACAATGAGGAATTACCGGGAAAAGCACCAGCCCGCTCGTTCACCTGATTTTTCGCCTGATTCGACGCTGCGGTATTCTTCATGCATACCGGAGCAGTTTAATCTACGTTTTTTGGCGACAAAGGATGACAGATAGGCAGTAGTAAGGTACGGGAGGTGGAGATGGAGTAGATGTTATGCTAAAAACGGGAGCGCCAGCAAGTTGGCAGTTTCAAGGAGGTTGAAATGAAAAAATTATTTCTGCTACCGCTGCTCCTGGCACTGGTAAGCGCCTTGCTCTTGGGAGCCTGTGCCGCCCCAGCCCCAACTCCAGCTCCAAGCCCAACCCCATCCCCAGCTCCAAGCCCAACCCCATCCCCAGCGCCGGCACCACCACCTACCCCCGCACCACCAGCCGCGGCCCCGGCACCGGCGCCAACACCGGAGAAAATGGGCGGAATCCTCAAGATAGCTTTTAAGCGGCCGGCAACAAAATTTGGGGACCCAATTAATATAAAGGCTGCCGATGTCACCTATGCTCAGGTTGCCCTCCAGCACCTTATGGAGCCGGATGGGAAGGGAGATTACCTGCCAATCCTGGCTACAAGCTGGACACTGTCTCCTGATGACAGTGCTTACACCCTCAAGCTGAGGCAAGGGGTCAAGTTTCATGACGGGACCGACTTCAACGCCCAGGCGGTTAAATGGAACCTGGACAGGGTGTTAAGCCTGCCCGTGCCCCAGCTAAGTGATGTGGAGTCAGTGGATATTGTTGACGATTACACAGTCCGGCTCAATCTTTCCCGGTGGAGTAGACTGATCTTGGATGATCTATCATCTGCTAACCGGTGTTTTATGATATCGCCGGCAGCATTCGAAAAGAACGGTTCGAAGTGGGTGGAGACTCATCCGGTAGGCACTGGTGCTTTCATGCTTAAGGAATACATACCCCGGCAGATTATGGCATTTGAGAGAAACCCTGACTACTGGGAAAAGGGCGTGCCTTATCTTGACGGTATAGAAATTCTAACCATCCTGGATGAAATGACTGCCCTGGCTTCCTTAAAGGCGGGAGAGGTACATGCCCTACAGGTGATAACCACGGATACCGCCCAGGAACTGGAGCCGGATGAGCGCTTTGAAGTATTGTGGGTCGAAGGAGTACACTCGCACCTCTTCCCCAAAACTGACGACCCCGAAGGTCTCTTCTACGATAAGCGGATACGCATGGCAATCGAGTACGCCATAGACAAAGAGAAGATGGCATCGGCACTGGGAGGGGGCTACGTTGAACCGGTCTATGAGGTTATCCACAGTGGACCGGGCCACCCCACGATTCCCAACCGGACATATAACCCCGAAAAGGCAAGGGAGCTGCTGACCGAGGCAGGCTACCCTGACGGGTTCAAGACCAAGCTCATTTTCGGGCAAGAGCAGGAAAGGACTGGCGTTCAGGCAATACAGGACTACCTGGGTAAAGTAGGGATTGAGCTTGAATTAGAACCCGTAGCCCGAGCAACGTTTGCCAAGTATCGATTCGAGGGTGGCCGGGGCGATAACATGTTATCGGAACCCCAGGGCGGTGGCTTTGATCCCCTCTACGACACCAACTGGTATTGGGGGACCGGTTCCGGCTTTGCCGTTGAAACCGCCAGGCCGCCGGGATTCGAGGAGTTGCTACAGGAGGCGCTGGTGACCAAAGACCCGGATAAAGTAAACGAGCTGCTTATAGAAATGGAGACGCTGATGTACTCCGAGTGTGTCAATATTCCCCTCTCGACCGGGCCCTGGATTTACGCAATTAATCCAGCCATTGTTAAAGACGCTAGAATCTTTATCAATGGCGGGGACCGGTACGATTACTCCAGAGCCTGGCTAACCGAGAAGTAAGGCAATAGTAGATTTCTTAGTGCATGGCCGGCATGACAACAGGGTAGGTTTGAGGGAACGGATGTGAACCATAGACTAGGGCCGGGGATTTGAACCCTCGGCCCTAGTCTCAGGGGTATACTTTAGCCTTTTACCTGGGAAAACCGCCAACCAGAAGACCTGACATCCTTGACGAGAACATCATCTATCCGGTAAGCTGACTGGTAAGAATGTCAACGTCTGAGCAATCCGGCCCTCTGGTCCTCGGTATTGACCTCGGTGGCACCAAGATACTCACCGCGGTGGTTAATGCCCAGGGGAAAATGCTTTCCCGCGAGCGCAACGTAACCCCGGCGGCGGGGGGTGCCCCGGCAATCATCCAGGCGATGCTGGAATCAGCGGAACGCGCCCTCGAGCAGGCCGGCATCCAGAAATCAGCGCTCCAGGCCATCGGGATAGGGGTTGCCGGTATCAGCAATCCCGACACCGGCGTCCTGTTTACCTCGCCCAATCTACCGGGCATCCGGGATTTTCACATCCGGGACGCCATTGCCGCCGGGCTCGGTACCACCACGTTCGTCATCAATGATGCCAACGCCGCGGCTCTGGGTGAATACCACTTTGGCGCCGGCCGGGGTGCCCGCCACTTCCTCTACATCACCGTCAGCACCGGCATCGGCGGCGGCATTATAGTCGACGGTGAAATTTACTCCGGAGCCACCGGCATTGCCGGGGAAGTGGGGCATATGACTATCGATGATAACGGTCCGCCCTGCCATTGCGGCAACCGGGGCTGCTGGGAAACACTGGCGTCCGGCACCGCCATCGCCAGAGAAGCCAGGCGGCGGATTAGAGAAGGCGCCGGTACGTCTATCACCGACTACGTTGAGGGTAACGTAGATAAAGTAACCGCCCGCCAAATCCATGCCGCCGCTGAGCAAGGCGATAGACTGGCTCAAGAGCTCATCGGGGAAACCGGCTACTATCTGGGAGTAGGTCTGGCTAACCTGATAAATATCTTTAACCCGGAGTTGATTATTATCGGCGGGGGGCTATCCAACATCGGCGATATGCTGCTCGGGCCAGCCATCAAGACAGCCGGGGAACGGTCATTCCAGAAAGCATTTGAGGCGGTACGCTTTGTTACCGCGGAACTGGGCGGAAATTCCGGGGTGCTGGGAGCCGCTGCCCACGCGATGCGAAAATTGGGAAAAGGCAACCGCCAGCCCGGTAATCCCGGTTGACATATTTTCCCCAAGACAGTACAGTATGTATGGTAACCGTGAACCACATGAGTCGCCGGCGTAGAGAAGACCGGTGATTATCAGCTAGTCTAGCAGAGCCAATAATGACCAGAGCCACAGTTCTGATACTCCGTGCCCCGGGCACCAACTGCGACGTTGAAACCGCCTTTGCATTTCAGCAAGCCGGGGCGGACGTATCCTCGGTTCACGTCAACCAGCTTATCCGGGGCGAAAAACGGCTCTCCGATTACCAGATACTGGTCATTCCCGGCGGCTTCACCTACGGCGATGACATCGCCGCCGGCAAGGTGCTCGCCAATGAGCTGAGGCTGAAGCTGAAAGAAGCTGTCCCGGCATTCGTTAACAACGGGGGGCTGGTTCTGGGCATATGTAACGGCTTTCAGGCGCTGGTGAGAGCCAACATCCTGCCGGAGCCATCACCGGACTTCCACCAGCAGCTCACCCTGACCACCAATGACTCGGGCAAGTTTGAATGCCGCTGGGTCCACCTGGCGGCAGACCCGGATAGCCCCTGCGTTTTCACCAAGGGAATTGACCGGATGTTCCTCCCGGTCGCCCACGGCGAGGGCAAGGTGGTTGCCCCACCCGAAACACTGCCCCGGCTGAAGGTGCCCCTTCGCTACATAGACGAAACGGGAAACAGCCATGCCGGCTATCCGCATAATCCCAACGGCTCGCTGGACAATATTGCCGGTCTCTGTGATAGTTCGGGGCGTATCTTTGCCTTAATGCCACATCCTGAGCGGCATATACGGGGAACCCAGCACCCGCAATGGACCAAGCTCGGCGCCAGTGACCAGGGAGACGGCTTCCAGGTTTTTAGAAACGCTGTGGACTGGGCCAGAAACCTGTAGACTACCACTGCCAGTAACCTGCCCTTTTCAGACAGACTCTCCCTTCAGTACTACACCAAATGGTGACCGGCAGGCTAATCTTAATACTATTTTAACATTTATATTTTACTATTTATCTGATATACTTTGTTAAATTCCAGCGAGTACTAAAGCCGGTATAAAGGATCTTGTATATGAGCTAACCGTTGCCACCCACCAGGAACCGTAATAAACCTGAAAAGGAGCCAGAGATGAAAAGGGCATTTTGGGTGTTACTGGTTACCATTATACTGAGTGGCCTGGTTGTCAGCGGATGTGCCACGCCAGCCCCAACTGCTGAACCGGCCCCACCTCCATCCCCCGAACCTTCCCCCGAACCTTCCCCGGCACCATCACCACCTCCACCAGCGACCGTGATATACGTGGACACTGACAGCACTGCCGGCCCCTGGAACGGAACATCCTGGGCTACCGCCTACCGGACTGTCCAGGAAGGTCTGGACAATGCCGTTGGCGGCGGAGAGGTATGGGTTGCCGAGGGAACCTATCACCCCACCGACACCACCGACCGTGAAATCTCTTTCGAGCTAAAGCCGGAAGTGGCCCTCTGCGGAGGCTTTACTGGCACCGAGACATCACGTGACCAGCGCGACTGGGAGAAGAATGCTACCGTATTGAGTGGTGACATCGGCATACCGGGTGATGACAGCGATAATTCCTACCACGTGGTGATGGGCGCCGATGATGCCATTATCGACGGCTTTACCATCAGCGACGGCAATGGCATGGGTGCCGTCGGTGGTCTGCCCGAGGCACCGGGAGCGGGACCGCCACCACCCGGAGCTCCACCACCACCGGGAACTCCACCCCCGGGAGAGGGAGAACTGCCGCCAATACATATTTCACCTGAGATTGTATTACAGGGTGTCAGCCCGGGACACGGCGCCGGTATAGTCAACTATCAGGCATCCCCCACTGTTATCAACTGCATTATTACCAATAACCGCGCCGGCAAGGGTGGTGGCGCCTATAACATGACCAGCACGCAACGACCGGGACCGCCGCCGGGTGGACCGGGTGAACCGCCTCCACCGGGAGCACCCGGAATGGGACCACCGCCGGAAGGAGCCGGCGCGCCGCCAGCCGGAGAGACTCCCGCTCCCACGTTCATCAACTGTACCTTCAGCGATAATCATGCCAGAGGCAGGGGCGGCGGTGTCGCCAATGACCTGGGGACTCACTCTACCTTTATCGGCTGCTCCTTTATCAACAATGTCTGCGATGATAAGGGCGGTGGCATGTATAATGACTTCGGCTGCTCGCCGACATTGACCAACTGCCTGTTCGCGGGAAACTCGGCATTCATGGCGGGCGCCATGGGTAACGATGGCCGCTCCGGTCCGCTAATAACCAACAGTACGTTTTACGGTAACCATGCCGGTGACCAGGGCGCCGCTCTCTATCAGGGTAGCGGCCCGGCCAACAACCCAACAGTTATCAACTGCATTCTCTGGGGCAACACCACCCCCAGCGGCGCCAAGGAAATATTTAACTGGCATGAGTGCAATCCCACGGTGACCTACTCCTGCGTGGAGGGAGGCTACAGGGGTACCGGTAACATAGATGCCGACCCCATGTTTGTTGATGCCGGGAATGGAGACTTTCGCCTGGCAGCAGGCTCACCCTGCATCGATTTCGGTTATGGCACAGCCGCTCTGGAAACGGACATAGTCGGTAATCCCCGCTATGACGACCAGGGCCGGGCTGATGGTGCGGAATCCGCTTTAGCCGGTCTGCCGGTAGATATGGGAGCCTACGAGCGACAGGAGAATACGGAAATATCCGCACCGCCTACCGTGCCCAACCCCACACCGCCACCGACCCCGGTATTATATACCACGGAAGCACCGGAGCCGGGCTCGGTCCCCGCTGCCGACGCAATCTACGTTGATGCGGATAATACTGCCGGTCCCCGGGATGGAAAATCATGGAGTACGGCCTTTAACTCGCTCCAGGAAGGCATTGACTATTCTTATGCCGCCGATGCCGAGGTATGGGTCGCCCGGGGTACCTATAAGCCAACGGGTTCCGCTGACCGCTCCGTTTCCTTCCTGTTGAGAAACGGCGTGGCTGTTTACGGCGGCTTTTCCGGCACCGAGACATCGCGGAACCAGCGCGACTGGGAGAAGAACGTCACCGTACTGAGTGGTGACATCGGTACACCGGGTGATAACAGCGATAACTCATACCACGTGCTGGTGGGGGCTGATGACGCTGTTCTCGACGGCTTTACGGTCAGCGGCGGTAAAGCCGATGGCGAGACCTATTACGGCAAGGGCGGCGGTATCGTCAATTATGTCTCTCAACCTGCCCGGGGACCTTTTGGACCCGCCATCGGTCTTTCGCCCACAATCGCCAACTGTATTTTCACCGGAAATTCCGCCATAGATGGCGGCGCTATTTACAGTTATGACCGGTGCACGCCCACCGTGACCGGCTGCACCTTTACTGACAACTCCGCCAAAAATGGCGGCGCTATCTACGATAACGTTGGCTCCAACACGAATATGACCGACTGCGTGTTCCGGAACAATTACGCTGAGTGGCGGGGCGGTGCTCTGGTCGCGGACTATGGTTCCCGTCCGCAAATAACCGGCTGTTCCTTTATCGATAACTCCACTGACGGCAGCGGCGGCGCCATGTTCACCATCAGCCGGGCTTCACAGCTTGACCGGACCATACCCGAAATCACCGGCTGTACCTTTAGCGGCAATACCGCCGGCCTGCTCGGTGGCGCTATCTTTAATTTTGATAAGTGCCTGGTCACTATCGCCGACAGTACCTTTACCGACAATCACGCTGCTGCCGGCGGCGCTATTGCCAACGCCCATCAGACAATACTGAGCATCGCCGACTGCACCTTTGACGGGAATACCGCCGATGAAGGCGAGGCTGATATTGACACCGACGACACCTCCACTGTTGAGATATCGTAGCGCCGATGAAGTATGACTAAAAAATCCTCCCCGGTCGATTGATTACCGGCCGGGGAGGGTACCCTCTCCAGGGACTCAGCCATCACCACGTCGCAGCCCCCCCGGCCTGGACGGGGCATTTCTTCTCTATTCCACCACGTCTACCCGGAAGTGAAGCCCCCGATACGGTTCATCCTGATCAGACCGGTACAAAAGGAACTCAACCTTCTGTTTATCCCCCGCCCGGCCGGGGATAAAACCCACCCCTACCTCGTGCTTTTCCTCATGGTCAAGCACCACTTCCCCCACCTCGCCGCTGCTGACCCCGTCGGCTATTATCTCGATACGGTAGCGCATTTCCTGTTGCTCGTGGTTGATGATGCCAATGGTTACCTCAGCCTCCTCACCCACCGTGAGCTGTTCAGGATAGCCCTCAGCCATATCACCCTGCCCGAGGGCATAGAACTCGGTATACCGCTCACCAACCCCGGGGCGGGCAATGGCGTAGCCCAGCACTCCTATCGCTCCCAGTACCGCCACGATTACGATAATGGAGAGTACCCTGTCAATGAACTTTTGCCCTCGCCATGAAATCAGAGCCAGTCCCGGCGAAAGAGCAATCCGGTTACTCTCAGCCAATCTCCGGCGCCGGTACCACGCTACCAGCGATATAACCACGATAAAGAAAACAAGGGAAATAAGAGCCGGATACAGGCTGATACCTGCGGGAGTGTAGTTAAGGATGATGCCGATTAAGGAAACAACAGCAATGGAGAACCCCAGGCTCAGGACCACGCGTTCCATTTTGCCCGGTCCCCCCCGGCCCGGGAATAGTGCCGCTATCAATGTATAGCCGGGGATAAAGAGCATAACCGGCAATCCAACGACGATGCGTATCGCGTTCGAATGTAAAAAAACAACGATGAGAGCCAACAGTATGGTTGCTATATTGAGAAGTAAGAGGTCACTGTACCCTTTCACCCGCATAGACAGATAACTTCCCCGTTCACGATTTATCTAGCCACAACATGCTATAATAGGACAAAACAGCCCATGATAGCAAGCTATGATGACCTATAATGATTATCTGACTATATCGACCACCTTGCCAAACGATCCTTATCTCCGTATCTCACGGTCGGACGGTGCAAGCCCGGAGACCTGTTTGCTGAGTATCAGGTAATGAGAAGGAAACAGCCTGCCATAATGAAGAAACTTTCCTGCCGGACCTGGTTGCCCCGGATATTCCACAAGTCATCGAAAAGCAAGCAATTCACGGAAAACCGAGATAATAACCCGCCATTGACGGCTGCCGACACTCGGGCGGCAGCCGGTAGAGAGTCCATACAGGGTTATGAGAAGTACACCAAAGATACCCTGTTAGTGGGGATTGCCCATCTTCTTTTTAACCTCAGGGGTCTCATACTGCTGCCGGTCTTGACCAAGACGCTGGGGGCAGAATTATACGGGGTTTGGGCTCAGCTACTGGCTACCATAGGACTCCTGGCCCCGCTCGCCTCACTTCAGCTAAACCAGGCCATGACCAGATTCCTGACCGCCCGGGAGGATAAGCAGGAGATAGGCAAAGGACTCTCGTCTATCCTGAGTGTAATGCTGGTAACGACGGCCATATTTTCGCTGTTAATGTTTTTACTGTCTGGAGACCTGGCAAAAACAGTATTCGGCGGGCTGAGTTCCGCGCCCTTCATCAGGATGGCCGTCCCCCTGCTTTTCGTCACCATAATTGAGGAGCGCTTTACCCGGCATTATTTTCGCTCGTTTCGACAGATAAAAAAATATTCCGCGTTTATGATGCTGCAACTGGTTGCTGAAATCGGCCTGGTCTCTTACCTGGTGCTTGCCGGGTTTGGCCTGCGTGGCGTCATCTATGCCATGTTAGCGGCAAGACTGGTCATGCTGATTGTCGAGGCTGCATTGGTTTTGCCTCAAATCAGGATTACCACGCCCAGCTTGAGCCTGATTAAGACCTATTTGGTATTCAGCCTGCCCCTCATTCCTTTCATGCTTTGTGCCTGGATTGTAGGTTCCAGTGACCGGTACGTGATAGGATATTTCATGGACATCGATGCAGTGGGAATCTACAGCGTCGCCTACAATCTGGGGAATGTAGTCAACTTTTTCATAGCGCCTATATGGGTCGTCATGCTTCCGGCAATAACCAGTCTGTATGAAAATAACCGAATGCACGAACTCAGAGTTCACCTGAAATATTCTCTCAAGCTTTTCCTGGCTCTGGCTATACCCGCTTTCGTGGGTCTTGCCGTTCTGGCGAGGCCCCTGCTGGCAGTACTGACCACCGACGAATTCGTCGAGAGCTATCTGGTCATACCGCTTATCGCCCTGGCGATGGTCCTGTTCGGGAGCAGCACCATCATGGGCAATATACTGGTACTGGTAAAAAGAACCAAAACGCTGGCGCTGGTATACGGGGGCTCGGCGATACTCAATCTGGTGCTGAATATAGCTCTTGTACCGGCGATAGGGATTTTGGGGGCGGCAGTCGGCACTTTGGCCACTTTCGCCGTCCATCTCATTATCATGAGGAGAATCGCTTTTCGAGCGCTGCCTTTTGATACCGACCCGAGGTTTATCATCAAGGGCATAGTCTCTGCGGCAGTTATGGGGGCAGTAATCTTCTGGCTGAATCCCAGCGGTATCACGGGGATAGTAATAGCAATAATTGTCGGTGTGGTACTATACTCTGGCATACTCATACTTTTGAAAGGAATTTCGCGGGAAGAATACCGGTTCTTAACAGGCATGATAAAGAGGTCAATCAAGAGCTGAGCCGGAGATTCGAGGGATATGTTAACACCGCAATTACAAAACGCCCTGTTACACAGCCTCCAGGAAAAAGTTAGGCTCGATGAGCCAATGCGGAAGCATACCTCTTTCCGAATTGGCGGACCGGCTGACGCCCTCATCATTCCCCACGGGGAGGACGAGTTAAAACGCATCGTGGAATTCGCCCGGCACAATACCATTCCGGTTACCATTGTCGGTTCCGGGACCAATCTCCTGGTAAGTGATGACGGCATCCCCGGAATAGTAATAAAAGTGGCGGGTTGCCTGGACAATGTCACCTTTTCCGGACGGGAGGTTAGTGCCGGCGCGGGGTGCTCCCTTGCCCGGCTCTCCAACCTGGCGGCCGACTACGGACTTGCCGGCATCGAATTCGCGGTGGGGATTCCGGGGGCACTCGGGGGAGCCGTAACGCTGAACGCCGGCGCCCGCGGGGCTAGCATCGGCGATCTTGTCCGCAGGATACGCGTAATTGACTTCAAAGGTGAGCCTGCCGAGTTAACCGGAGATGATGTGCGATTTGGCTATCGAAAAAGCGAGGTAAAGAGCCGGAACGTGATTGTGCTGAGCGCGGTGCTGGAGCTGGAGCCGGGCAATACCGCCGAAATCAAAGGGGAAATGCGGGAGTACCTCCGGCAACGCCGAATGAAGCAGCCACTCGGCTTGCCCAGCGCCGGCAGCATCTTCAAGAACCCGAAAGACGACCATGCGGGACGGTTAATCGAAGAGTGCGGCTGTAAAGGTATGAGAGTCGGAGATGCCCAGGTGTCCGGATTGCATGCCAACTTCATCGTAAATAAAGGGAATGCCACCGCTCAGGACGTGCTCCGGTTGATGAGCAAGATTCGAGAGGCAGTTCTGGTAAAGTATGGCATTGAATTAGAGCCGGAAATCCACATTATGGGCAAGGGAATGGAGACGGTTACATGAAACCCTTCGAGACCAGCGTCTGCCGCTGGAAGAACAATGCCCGGGCAGCTTTGACCCTTTCCTTTGACGGCGGCTACCGGGACACGTGCGGGCTGGCAATGGAGGCCCTGGGCAAATATAACATGCCTGCAACCTGGTTTATTGTGACCGGCAGCGTGGGCAACGAACTCGAAGGGCGCCCGGTGGCAACCTGGCAGGAGCTTAAAAGCGCCGCCGATGCCGGAATGGAAATAGCGTCGCACAGCGTAACTCATCCGCTGCTGGCGCTGTCACCCGCCGAAGCCGGAACCAGGCTAAGCCGGTCGATTATCAAAAAGGGACTGACGGTGCTCAAACCGGGGAATATTACCAAAATAAGAGGGGTGGCCGGGGATTACGGCAAACAACGTCGGGGGGCAAGCTCGACCACGCTGATAGCTGAAGCCATCCAATCCAGGAATACTATTGAATCGGAGATTCCCGCTCAGCACGTATTGAGCTTTGCCTACCCCGGGGGGCGGTATAACTCCTCGGTAAAAAACGGCATACGGAAAGCAGGTTACCTGTCGGCACGAGCCACCGCTGACGGGTATAACTCCCCGGATGCAACGGAACGGTATGCCTTGAAATCCAAAGTGTGGGACGTAACTGTGAACGCGCGGATAGCCGAGGAGTGGATAGACCTTCTCCTGGACAGCGGCGCCTGGCTCATCGAGACCTGCCACGTTATCAGTCAGGACGGAACCACCGGCTACCACTATGATACCGCGCTTCCCGATTTTGAGGCCCATCTGGCTTATATCAGCCGGCATGATATCTGGGTAGATACCCAGCAGAATATCGCCAAATATTGCCGGGCAAGGGAAAACACCAGACCAAGGCTCATCATGCTCGCCACGGATAGAGCTACCCTGGTCGCGGAAAACCGGCTGGACCCCGAAATTTACCATCAAGCCCTGACCTTGAAAACCGCTGTTCCCACCACCTGGTCAAGTGTTATAATAGAGCAACCCGATAACGTGCAAACTGTCTTGCCCGTGGCTGAAGCCGGCAAACACTATGTTTATTACAATATCGTACCCAATCAGGGGGAGGTTACCCTAATCTCAGCGGTAAAGCAGATATGAAGTTTGAGAAGCACCGTGATTACAACCGACTTAAAGTAGCTTTTGATTTATTGGCTAACGGCGATGGCACCCGAATTCTGAACGTAGGCTGCGGTAAAGACGCCTTTCTGGAGCAGAAATTTACCGGAGCCGACATTATCGGTTTGGATATTTCCCCGGCTGCCCTGCGTGAGGCGAAAAAGAAAGCCCCCCATGGCCACTATCTCCTCGCGGATATCCGGAATCTGCCTATCAAAGACGGGAGTATAGATACGTTAGCCATGCTCGCCGTCCTGGGCGGCGTGCCGCAAAGTGAAGAGGTAGCGGTCTTTCGAGAAGCCAGCCGGATACTGAGAAACGGCGGGCGTCTGGTCATACTGGTGTCACAGAAACGCCAGCCCTATTCCTCGCTGGCGCCGGACAGGCTGCTCGGTGGCTGGAAATGGCGCCACTACAATTTCCGGCTGCTGGAGCAGCAGCTTGGCGAATGCGGATTTACCACCACCCGGGTCATATTTACCGCGGGAATACTGAGCCTGGTCATCAACATGGCAAACTCGTTATGGGTGAATTCCTGGCAGCTTCTTACGCGCGCCCTGATACGCAGACCATATGCACCACCGCTGCCCTACCGGTGGATAAACAGACTATCCGGCTGGGAGTTCCGCCCTTTCCCGAAGGCGGTAAAAAGATTAGGCAGATTTATTTATATAGTAGCTGAAAGGGTTTGACGGTAAAGCAGGAGGGAATATGGAAAGGCTGGTGATAAAAGGCGGGAATGTGCTCAGAGGTACAGTTGAGGTCAGCGGTGCCAAGAATTCAGCTTTACCGATATTGTGTGCCTCTATTTTGACTGCTGATAAGGTTAAACTGTTTAATATGCCAAATAAGATAGAGGATGTGAGAGTGCAGATTGACATGCTGAAGAGCATAGATGCACACGTTACTACTGAAAACGATATGGTAGTTATAGAGAGCTCTTCAGCACGAGACCAACAAGTTATTATGGATAAAAAAAGGGGGGTTAGAACCTCTTTATTACTGCTGGGGAGTATGCTTGGCAGATTCGGCAGGGCAAGGGTACCTCTACCCGGTGGTGATAATATCGGCGAACGTAAATTTGATTTGCATATTTATGCTCTAGAACGCCTGGGGGCAAAGGTCAGGGTTACCGATGACGGGTTCTTGGATGCGGAATGCGCCGGACTAAAGGGGGCTGAAATAGAGTTTCCGATACGGACAACCGGGGGGGCTGAAAACGCGATGATCGCTGCATGTCTGGCGCGCGGAACTACGGTAATAAAAAATGCCTATACCCGGCCGGAAGTGGTTGATTTAGCCAATTTCCTGAATGATATGGGAGCCAAAATCACAATAAAAGGGTCAGGGCATATTGAGGTGGAAGGGGTTACCGAGTTGCATGGCACGAACTATACTATAATTCCCGACAGTGTAGAGGCTTTTACCTATATCGTTGCTACCGCCCTGACCAAAGGAGACGTAGAGATAAAGCGCTGTCCCGTTGATGATTTGGAAGTGCCTATTATCTTTTTACGCGAGTCCGGCGTCAATTCTTATAAGGGTAGTGATTCTTTACTGGTAACCAGAAATAGGTTAATTACTGCATTTGACCTGAGCACAGGACCCTATCCCGGAATAAATACCGATTTTCAGGCGCTATTTGCTGTTTTTGCCACTCAAGCGGAAGGTAAAAGCAGAATTACTGACATTATCCGGTTCGCTGAGAGATTTCGATTTACCGAAGAACTAAATAAGATGGGCGCTCACATAACCATCGAGGACAACGTAGCCACCATTGGCGGTGAAACCAGACTAAAGGGTTGCCAGGTCAGCGCCCTCGATATAAGAGCCGGGGCGGCGCTGATAGTCGCCGGGCTGTGTGCTGAGGGAGAGACTATAATCGATAATGTATATCAAATCGACCGGGGCTATGAACGGATAGAGGAGAAGCTGCGCGGCCTTGGAGCTGAAATTCACCGGATCGGGGAATAGCTACCAGGCGAGAAGGACAGGTACTATCAATGAAGGCGAACAATCCCAAGGTAAGTGTGTGCATGCCCAACTATAACTTTGGGCATTTAATCGGGGAGGCGATTCAGAGTGTCCTGGAACAAACCTTCCCCGATTTTGAGCTGATTATCGTCGATGATGCCTCTACCGATGACTCAGTGGCGGTCATCAAACGGTTTTCCGATGAGCGAATCAGGTTTTACCAGAATGAGGTTAATATCGGCAGGGTAAAGAATATCAACAAGAGCCTTTCCCTGGCTTCCGGGGACTACGTGACGATTCTGCCCTCGGATTGTACCTGTTTACCCGACTCACTGGAGAAGAGAGTGGCGGTTCTTGACACCGATACCGGGATAGGCGTCGCGTGCGGTGGCATTGATGTCATGGATGAGAAAAGTCGCATTTTAAGCACGCATTACCCCTTCCAGCACAGTCATGTCATCAGCGGAGAAGATGAGTTTAAAAAGCTGATATTTGGCAACCAAATACCCGTAATAACGGCTATGGTGAGAAGAGAGTGCTACTCCAGTTTGGGATTGTTTAACGAAGCGGTCACCGGCGCTGCTGATTTCGAAATGTGGTTGAGAATTTGCCTGAATGATTACCACGTAGCCTTTATCCCTGACGTGCTGGCTCGTGACCGGGAGCATCCAGGTGACATCGCGCCTTATTTCTCCCAGTCGAACCTGTCGGGAATGAATACCTACCGGGTACTCAAAGCAACATTCGCCAGTCTGCCCCCTGACAAGAAACATCTTGGCTCCCTTGAACCCCAGGCAGTAAAGGCACTGGCGCGAAAGATGCTCATCAGAGCCTGGGTTACTTTCCTCCGTGGTCAGGGCAATTTAGCCAGAAAAAATGCCGGCTTAGCCATTGCCATTGATGACAGTATGCTGAAGGACTGGAAGACCGCCGCCCTCTTCATAGCCAGCTTCTTTGGCTGGTGTCTGCCACTGGTGAGAAGGCTCCTTCCCGGGCCGGTGAAAAGGGCCATTTACGCGGCGGGCCGAAAGGCGCTGGCGGTGCCCGGACTGTAAACAAACGCTCGCTCAGCTTTACCTAGAGACTCACCGCAGCGAGCCATGAATATACCAGACGTCCATTTCTCCATTGGTATACAGCTTGTCAACAAGCGGGTCGTGCTCCAAAGTCTCAAAATCATCCGAGTTAAATCTAATTGCCGCCATTCGTTCATACACTTCTTCATAGATCAGTCTATCTCTACTGGTGAGCACCATATACGTATCCGCATCGTACGATTCACCCAGTGAGGGACTCTTATTATAGCCAAAATGCCACGGCGGCCTTGTCGACTCCGTATCGTAGGCAAGATGGGGGGCGCTTCGTCTCTCTTCCGGCGTTAAGAAAAGATCAGCGAACCGGCGCGGTGAGCTATATATCGTGGAGATAGGCAGCATGGTATCCCTTTTAAAGAAGAACCACCTCATGCCGTCTATTTCGGACTGGGTAACCTGGGCGCTGGGTAACATGGTATACGGTGAGGGATAAAACCTCAATATGCCACCAGTAAATGCCGTGACCAGAATAAGCACTACCAGAGAAATATATAGTTTCGGTAAAAAACGGGAACCGTGAGAAGACCGTGCTTTTTGAATCAGGTAAGAAAGCACAAAGCCCACGAAAACGGCGGACAGCATTACCGCGTAGGTAAAACTTCGAACCGGGTCAATAATGAATTTAGACATATAGAGCGCACCACTCACCAAAATGAATACCGCTATCGGCCCATACAAATATATAAGGCGGCTGTACTGCCGGTCTTTCCGGAAATATTCCAGCACCAGCGGTATTGAAATCAGTGTCAGAAACAGGTAAACAAAACTGCCTCCATACACACTGAAGAATTGCTCGACGACACTATATCCATAGCTTTGAGCATACTGCATATCTGCCACCAGGCTGCTGAGGTGTGTTGATTCCTCAGCAACAGCCACCGCGCTGTAGCTTTCTTGTATCACCGGCCCCCAGAAATAGCGACTGGAAATCCAGGTGAAGGCCCAGACAAATAAAAGCAGCATCAGCGGAATGCTGAACCCACGAGCACTCATAGCAACCCGGGGATCAGCCCTGGCGGCGAAACTGTCAACTATTTTAGCCATGACCAGCAGCGTTGCCATCATAAACAGCAACGCAATGGAGGTTACCGGATGAAACAGAGGAAACAAAAATATGGTGATGATGAGCAATATGCTGAATTGCCTCCGGTGTCCCAGTCCATTCCCGGCTAGATTCCTCATGAGCAGGTAGACCGCCAGCGGCAAGAAAAGGTTGGCCAGATGGTTGGGTACCGGCATCAAAGAACCGCCATAGTGATGCAGAAAGGTAATGCCTGCCGCAGCCGCAATCGCAACCAGAATCCACTGACTCCGGGCAGGCAGCGTATACCGGGCGAGGAGATACATGAAGGCAACATACAATAGAGCGAACACGATGGGAAGAGACTTGCTCAAGATTATGGAGTCGATGCCACATATCTGGCTAAGCTGGACTACGTATACGTGCATTAAGGGATAATAGTTGCCCTCCGCAAAGTGACCGCTGGAAGAAATATCCCGGATAATTCCCAGGTGAGTCGGCACATCTCCACCTAAAATCACGTATCCCCTTATGATATACAACGACCATAGTGTGACGAAGCCCACCAGGATTAAGAATAGCCCTATTACCCATATATTCTGCCTTTGGTGGCCTTTCGTATAGAGCTGATGAATCACAATGCCGGTCCCGCAGACGAAATTCACCACTAATGCAACCCATACTATCGGGGGTGTTGCTGAATAGATGGAGGATTCGTAGCCGGTGGCGGGCGAGTTTCTGGCAACTACTATGGCGGTAGCCACCAATCCGAGACAGACAATGGCTACTATTTTGATAGCTCTATTGACATTCATGCTACCGGGTAGACGGTTATTCGCGTACCTTTCCATTTCCGCCTGATCGGTTACCTCAGTATGCCGTTTTTGACCCCGGCAGCCGGGGGGATACCTTACCCTATGTTAACTCTTTTCGAACCCGATGCTGACACATACCGCCGTCACCCGGGCTCCGGAGATTACACCCCGGGGAAATGGTCTTGGTCAACCGCCGGTTTCAACCGCAATTAATCCCGTCCCCTTGCCGCATGAGGAACCGCTGCCATAGCTATCATCTCTTCCAGTTGACTCTTTGACTGGGCGCCTACCCTCTTCTCAACAACCTCGCCGGAATTGAAGAGTATAAAGGTAGGCACTCCCTTTATTCGATACTTCGCACCGTTTATGGGGTTCTGGTCCACGTTAATTTTACCGATTTTTATCCGGCCGGTATAACCCCGGGCAAGCTCGTTAAGCACCGGCTCCATTACCTTGCAGGGCGGGCACCAGGAAGCCCAGAAGTCCACCAGCACCGGGGTCTCCGATTGAAATACCTCTTCATCAAAATTACGGTCACTAAGCCTTAACACTCGGCTCATACTTTATCTCCTCGAGAATTTCCAGGGTTTCCACTTCCTTCTTTATTCCGGACCACCATGTCCTCGGCAGAATCAAATGTTTCTTCTCTTTTATCCGCTCAGCCACGGTGGGCTGGGTCAGCAATTCAAATATGCGGTAGATTTCATCCTCCAGAGACACCTTAGTCTGGAAACCAAACTGATTGGGCAGTTTATTATAAAGGGGCTCAAAGGGATGAATATCGGCTTCCACCCGCGGGTTTTCCACCCGCTGAATAACCACCGGAATATTGAACTCCCGGCTGGCTATCCGGGCTACCGTCTCGGCCAGATGTTTGACACTGTAAAAGCCTGACATCTGATTCACCACGTCATACTGCCCCGGCTCCGGGGGAAAGGCAATCAGGCGGCCTATACACTGCATGGCATCTTCCAGCGCGATGAAGCCGCGGAGCTGCTCCCCGGCTCCGTACATGGTCAGCGGGAATCCCGCCACCGCCTGGGTAACCAGCCGGTTGACCACAGTACCAAAACACTCATCCATGTCCAGTCGAGTACGCAGCCGCGGGTCGGCGGCAACCTGAGGAGTATGGACACCGTAGATTACCCCCTGCATGACATCATAGGAACGCAGCCACCAGTACTTACAGGATTCATATACATTGAAAGTGTCCTGCACTTTGCTCACGTGGTAGAAGCTTACCGGGTCACGCGGGGTCAGCTCTCCGCCCATAGACCACTCCCGCTCATCCCACTTGAGAATAGCATCAGCAGGGAATAAACCCTCAAACAGCGGCCGCCCGGTCAGCGGGGTACCATACTCTCCCATGGTACCAAGCTTGATAAGCGATGCCTCCGGTGTCAGGTCATGCATCATAAACAGGAGACCAAGGGTTCCCAGCACATTGTTCTCCTGAACATATATGGCATGCTCACGGTCAATCATGCTGTAAGGCGCACTGGGGCATTCACCGTAATGGACTACAGCCTCCGGCCTCACCTCACTAATAAACTGCCGCAGCCTGTCAGGCTCTTTCAGGATATCTATCTCACGGAAATCAATGTCGACGCCCAGGACTTCTCTGGCGGCAGCAAGCCTTTCCTTCATTCCATGAATGGGTACCACGCTGTGAGAACCGACTTCTTCCACCCACCGCCGACGGGAATAATTGTCCACACCGCTGACCTTGCATCCCAGACTGCCCAGCCAGAGGGCAAGTGTCCAGCCGAGGTAGCCGTCTATCCCCAGGATCATTACCCTCATGTCCTTGAGAAGATAGCCCACAGGGGTTGGTTGCCACTCCGGGCATTCGGCGAAGGTGACACCCATCGGGTCATAGAGGC
>CAYXWH010000023.1:0-23776 GCA_964468755.1 uncultured Dehalococcoidaceae bacterium | reverse complement strand
GTGAGCCGCACAGGAATCGAACCTGTAACCTGCTGATTAAGAGTCAGCTGCTCTGCCAATTGAGCTAGCGGCCCATGTGATCTGCTAAGGCAATTTTAGCACCCTCCCAGGTACGATGGCAAGTAAATGCCGCTACGGATAATCTCAAAAAGAAAGGGGCCGGTGTGTTCATCTTACACTGGCCCCCCATGTAGCAGCCAAATTCCTTTTTTAAAGAACGCTCTCTAGTTTTGCACGAAACGGCTCAACTGCACCGTACGCAATGGGACAATACCGAGCCAATCAACCCTGACCTGGTTCTTGGACGTGATGGCTTCCACCTCTTCTGTCGGCGGAGGTATCTCCACTTTGGGATGTGACTGGCGGAATTTCTTCATGGACTCCTTGTGCCTCTGGAAAGCATCCGTCTCTTTCTTGCTATGGTCATAGTAGTGAAACTCATCCTGGTTCCCATCCCGTATCCACAATATCCTCATAATTACTGACCTCCCTTTGCAATGTGGTGCTGATGTTACCTGCCCGTTTCTGGCATAACCAGGCCCAGGAACCGCGCTCCCTATTCCACGGTCAGGTAGAACTTGGGGGAAACGCTGCCGTCGGCAACATCAGTCCGGTAACAGTAAAAACAGCCGCTCTCAATGGTTATTTTGTATTTGGTATAACCCGGCAAAGTGAAACTCACCATACCATTGCGCATGGTCAAGTATGTATCGGGAATCAATTCGCCATTGACCCCCACCGCCGGCTCCCACCGGTCAGCAATCTGGGCATAGACTCCCACTTGAAGATTCAGGTACCGGTAGTAATGCATCAGCTCATCGGTGTTGGTGAAATACAGGGTAACCGGCAGGTCGCCGGGTTCGCGGCTGGCATTCACATAGAAAAGTTCGCCGGATTCTTCAACACCACCGATAGCGCTCCCGAAAGCGGTCCAGCGTGGTGCTGCCGAAAGCTCGGCAACTTCAATCTCCGCTACTCCGGTCCCGCCTGAGCCATCGTCATAAGCGTAGGCGACCGGCCATGGTACCAGGAGTAGTAAGGCTATTAATGGAAAGAGCAGTTTCTTACTCATTTTTTACTGGCTACCTATACCCTGGAGAAGAAACCAGCGGTCTTACTTGATACTGGCTTTCATCTCCTGAACTCAGCTTATCGCGAGCGTGAGAAACATCGCATAAAATAGTGGGTATGAGCTATAAACATCCTGTAAATGTTCTGGTTACCTCTCGAAATCAATGAGCCAGGTACCCACAAAAAAGTGAGGGGCTCCGGCAGTACCGGAACCCCCCACCTCCTGAACCGTTACCAGGCTGGGGAACAGCCTGGATAATTAATTACTGATAATTGCTTATTTCACCCTCCCAACGAAGCCCCCGAGCTTATCTTCAATAAATGCTCCATGTTGTTGAAATCCTGCCGGAGCACCTTGTCCAGCCTTATGGCAAATATGTCGGTACCGAACGGTTCGGTCAGATAGCTATCAGCCCCCAGATCAAGCGCCCTTATCTCGCCGGCTCCAGCCCCCCAGGAGCTGATCATCATAATTGGCGCCTGGCTCCACTGCCGGAGACGGAGACAAACCTCAATTCCCTCCAGATTGGGCATCATGACATCCAAAATGATAAGGTCAGGGAATTCCTTTTCCACTGTCCTCTGCAAGTCCGCGTCATGATGCTGAGCAAAGGTTGTCTGATAACTATCCTTACTGAGATTGTGCTGAAGGAATCTCAATAGAACCGGATCACTACTGACTACCAGTATTCTCTTCTTCGCCGCCATATCAGTCTCCTTATCCCATGAATTTCCCATGACTGATATCAGGTTAACACTCAGGTGATAAACAAAACATAAACGTCAATATGTATAAGATAAATATCCTGTAAGAATTAAGAAAATGAAAAAGGCTGCCGATAAACTCGACAGCCTCGTTTGGATGACAATATCAGTCCGGCATGAGAATAATGCCGGAGCCTTATGAAGCCACGGCGAAGTGGTAGCCAACGCCGGGGACAGTCTGAATATACGTGGGATTTTTGTAATCAGGTTCAATCTTTTTGCGGAGTCGGCCAATAAAGACACGCAGGTACTCTCTCTCCGAGCTATATTCATTACCCCAGACACTCTGCAGAAGCATGGCATGAGTCAACACCTTATTATTGTTGACCGCCAGCTGTTGCAGGACTGAATACTCGGTGGGGGTAAGCTTCACTTCCCTGCCACCGACAATGACCCGTCGCATGGCAAAGTTAATCTCCAAATCGCCACAGTTGAAGGTGGATTGAACCGGAGCAACTGCCTTATCCGAATGGCGCAGGGCTGTTTTCACCCGGGCTATCAACTCGGCAATACCGAACGGCTTGGTCAGATAGTCATCAGCACCGAGTTCCAGGCACCTGACTTTATCTTTTTCATCGCCGCGTGCACTGAGTACTATTATCGGCACACCAGACCACTCTCTGATACGCCGGCACACTTCCCCCCCGTCAACCTTGGGCATCATGAGGTCCAGTATTATCAAATCGACAAAATCCTTCTCCATGACCTCAAGGGCTTCTTCTCCATCCACGGCCGGGCTGATTCTATATCCCCGCGCTTTGAGATTGGCACTCAACAGCCTCACTATAGCCGGGTCATCATCAACGACCATTATATGAGTCTTATCCATAATTGCCTTACCCCCTTAGTTAGTTGGCAGACTGAAGCTGAACGTGGCTCCTTTGTCCATTTCGCTTTCCACCCATATTTTCCCACCATGTGCCTCGATGATACCGCGACAGATGGCAAGTCCCAGACCGGTGCCCATCCGGTTCCCCTTGCCACTGCGGTTGGCAACCTGAAAGAAACGGTCAAATACCTTGTGGTGAAGTTCCGGTGGAATGCCTGTGCCCTCATCGGTCACGCTGACCACCACATGGTCATGGTTCGGGCAGGCTTTGATAATGATGCGGTTATTTTCCCCGGAGTACTTGACCGCATTCTCCACCAGATTGGTGAGCACCTCACCAATCTGGCCCTCATCGACGGTTACCGGCGACACATTGCCCGGAATATCAATCTCCAGCCTGTGCCGGGCGGCCAGGCTGTTCAGCCTGTCCCGCACCGACGCCACCACATCAGCCAGATTTCGCTTTTGCTTCCTGACCTCCAGCGCCCCGCTCTCCAGACGGGACATCATCAGCAGGTCGTCCACCAGCCGATTCAGCCGGTCGGCATCTTTATCAATCGACTGCAAGAATTCCCGCCAGGTCGGCTCGTCAAAATTCACATCCGGCTGGAGGAGACTGTTGGCGGAACCTTTGATGACCGCCAGCGGTGTGCGCAGCTCATGGGATACGTTCGCCAGAAATTCGGTACGCATGGTATCCAGCTCTCGCAGCGCCCGGCTGCTTGATTCCTCTTCATATAACCGTGCATTCTGCACCGAAATAGCTATCTCCCTGCCAATGGCAATAAGCAGATCGATTTCCATACTGGTGAAGTCCCGTTGGGAAACGGTGGTGACACCCATGATACCGATGCATTCCCCCAGTATCATAAGCGGGACAACCGCGTAAGACCGAAAGCCAGCCCGGGCCAGCGCTGCCGTACCAGGCTCATCATGAGACGATAGGTCACCGACAACGAACGGCTCAACCCGCTGGAAGACCCTGCCGATAATACTGTCATTACTTTCCTGACCGATTCCTCCGATAATCTGTTCCGGTAAGCCGTAGTATCCCCCGAGCACCAGGTGGCTATTTTCCACAAGGCACACGTAACCGGCATCAATATCCATTGACCTAGTAACTTCCTTTATGGCCGAATCTATTATCTGCTGGAGTTCAAGGGACTGGGAGGCTGCCCGCGATACCTTAAGGAGAATAGTGGTCTCACGGTTACGCTCTTCAAGCTCTCCCATCAACTGCCGGTTTTCAAACAACAGCAACTGCTTCTCCAGGCCCTGCTCAATAACCGAGAGGAGATGCTCCGGGTCTAACGGCTTCTCCAGATAGGCAAAGGCTCCCCGGTTTAACGACTGCATGGCGTTCTGTACTGACGAGTAACCGGTCAGCATTATCGCGATGATATCCGGGTGCACATCAAGCAGCAGTGACAGCAGTTCCGTACCATCGGCATCAGGTAAGCTGATATCCAGTATAGCCACATTATAAAAACGCTCTCTGGCTCCGGATACTGCCGTCTCCGCCGAAGGGGCGGTCATTACCTCATAGCCCTTGGACTCCAGAATACGCTTGATTACTTCCAGAAAATCACGGTCGTCATCAACGACTAATATACTCTTTTTGCTTTTCATGTCGCCTACCTGCGTAATTTCGCTTCTTATTGAGCTGGCTCAGCAAACCAATTACTTCCACAGGGTCAAACGGTTTATAAAGGCAGGTGACGGCTGATGCCGCCAGCGCCTCATCAATCAGGGGCTGGACTTCTTCGCGGTACCCGGTCATCATTATGGTCTTGATTCCGGAGTTAATTTCTTTTAGCCGGAGACAGGTTTCCAGACCATTCATAACCGGTAACTTAACATCAATAAAGGCGACACAACAGGGTTTATTTTCGACCAGCGAAATCGCCTCCTCACCGCTGCTGGCAGCGAGCACCTGGTATCCCTGTGACTCCAGCGTATGGGTCATTGTCGTCAGGATATCATCATCATCATCCACGAGCAGTACCGGCTGGTGCATGGCCGCATCTTTAATTATCTGTACCATCGTATCGATTCTTAGTGGCTTATGAACAACGCGGTGGGCACCCTCACTTAACGCCGCCTTGATGAGCTCATCCTCAGAATAGGCAGTCATCAGAATAACCGTCGCATCCGGGCTCATTTTTCTGATTTTACGAAATGCCTCCACCCCGTTCATCTCCGGCATGACGATATCCATCAGGATAACATCAAAATGGTGCCTCCGGAATTTATCGACTGCCAGGACTCCGTTCTCGGCGGTATCAACACAAAAACCACGGCGCTTTAAAATCATGGAGAACGTCTCCATTAGATCCACATTATCATCAACGACCAGAACACTGGCGGAATCCATCATTTTACTTCCCCCTTCTTATCTAAAACTATTTCTTGACTGGCAACCGTACGGTAAAGGTGGTCCCCTTCTTGACCTGGCTGGCTACTTCAATGGTGCCGCTATTCTGCTCAACGAGCCGCTTGGTAATAGCCAGGCCAAGGCCAATACCCTTGGGTTTGGTGGTAAACAATGGCTCAAATATCTTTTCCAGGTTTTCTTCAGGTATGCCACAGCCATTATCCCTGAAGCTGACCCAGGCCATTTCATCGGCGGTACCGGCATTTATCTTCAGCTCTCCCTTGCCATTCATAGCCTGCACCGCGTTCGAGATGATATTGGCAAAGGCACGGCCTACCTGCTCGGCATCGGTCCTTACCTGAGCGGTATCACCATTCAGGTCGGCGGTCACCTTCATTCCCTCCGGCATCTGTACCCAGGAGAGGCTTTCCCTGACCAGACCATTCAGGTCAACACGTTTCTTAGAAGGCGGCTTGATGCGGGTGAAGTCCAGCAGGTCGGTGACAATTCGGTTGGCGATATCTATTTGCCGGTCGAGCATCTTCAGGGTGTTCAGGTCCTCTTCACTATTATCCCTCTCGGCAAGAGCCATGTGGAGCAAATAGGCGCAGTTTCGAATTACATTCAGCGGATTGCGTAGCTCATGCCCGACTCCCGAAGCCAGTTCCCCGACTGCTGCCAGTCGCTCGGAGCGGATAAGCTTTTCCTTGGCTTCCTCCAAATCCCTGGTCCTCTTCTCCACAATATCTTCCAGTTGCTCGTAATAAACCCGCAGCGACTGTTCCAGCTCTATCTGGTGAATGGCACTACTGATTCTCTCGGCAAGCGTCTGGATAAGGTGCCCCGAGTCCTTCAAATGGGAGTGGTTCCGCAGGGAATGCATTTCTATCCTGCCCAATACCTCACCACCCACCAGTAAGTCCTCCCCGACCATGTCTGCCGACTCCTTAAAATCAGGGCTCTGGAAGACCTCATCCCTGACAACTATCCGGACCTTGCTCGCGCCGGGAGACCGTATTGCCTCTGATATCAATGCCACCGCCGATGCTAAGAATCTGTCAAGGGAACCGCACTCCTCAGCCACCTTACCAATTCCATAAAGGCACTTGAGCTCTCGCACATACCGGCGTTTCTGCTCATCGCTTTTCTGCAGCATAGCCACCACCGCCCCTACGGCACTCAGAATGATGACAAACGCCGTTGGCTTGAACAACGCATTGGGATACAGGTCTATCCAGAGAGAGTAAGGAATGAGGAGCAATGCGGCGATAATAGCAGTGACCACCGCCGGCCTCACGCCGAGAACATAGGCGGTATAGACCACGGGAGCAAAGAAAACCAGAGCATAGAAATCAATCCCGTAGAAGTTATGCGGCAGGTTGAGCATATTCTGGACGGTAACCCCACCGATAAGCCCGGCGATAATCGGAAGGTAGTAAATAAGGGTACAGGCCACCATAATCACTGTAACCCGCCACAAGTAAGGGCTCTTCACTATGCCATTAGTAATATTCTGCTTCCTCATCTTCGTTCCCCCCTGAATAGGGATCCGGTTCTTCCTCTGGTTACAACATTATCCTTCAAGGCCGACATTTCCAAACTACTACCACCTGGCACCAGAGACAACCGTGATATCCCCCTTTTTATTTGAGAATATGCCCTTATCACCTGAAGTCAGGCGAAGCAACGGGCACATCTGGTTCCGGCTACTCACCCTGCAATTGACGTAAAAGCGCATGGATTTCATTTACCTCCCGGAGTAAATCGTCGGCATTGATATCAGGCATTGAGCTAATGAGCCCGAGAAGCGGATTTTCTTCCTCGTCTTCATTTTTGAAGATGCCGGCAAAGGAATCAGATGCTTCATTCGTTGCCGGCTCACCCGGCTCCGTCAGCTCTGCCCCTTCTTCCTCTTCACCCACCCCGGTAACGGTGGTATCCATGTCTAGCTCATCCACCTTCGTTACCTCTTCCACGGCAACCTTATCCTCGTCATCGGGCTGGTTCGGCATAACGAACAGCCCGTCCACCCCGTCTTCTCCCGTTACTTCAGCACCAGTGCCGGCGGTAACGCTAATCTCCGCCACTGGCTCCCCGGGTATATCAGGGTGGGTCTCGCTGGTGTTGAGCTGCGTCAATCGCGCCCTTGCCTCCTCAAGTTCCTGAGTCCTCTTGCTCACCAGTTCCTCCAGGCTCGTAATCTGATTGACCAGCGTGTCATCCCCTCCCAGAATACCAGCCCCGGGCTCCGTCAACTCGATATACTCATCCTCCGGAGACTTCCCCTTATCCGGTTTCTGCAGTCGGCGTATTCCTCGAAACATCTCACACCTCCCGGCTCTTAAATTTAAAAATAGCGCCTGGTTATCTTATTTGGCTTTATTTAAACTGACCCTCCCGGCTCGCTTTGGAGAGAATGCCGTATACCTCATAAAAATCATCCATTTTCTTTTCATGAATACGTCTCAGAATCTCAGCCCGATGTCTCAACACCTTGTAGATCTCTCTCCTTCGCTCATGCGGCAAGCCGCGCTTGGGGGCGATTTTATACTCCAGCAGATACGAGTTATTCATTCCCCGGAAATGGAAGGTATCGTTGACCGGGTTCCAGTTAAAGACCTCGATAAAGGAAAAAGAGTCAGAAACCGAGTCATAGCTGACAATCTCGTTGACGCTGGTAATGCGCCGGCCCGGTTTTCCGTTGGGCAGGCGGACCATCTGGGTAATCACCACCACATTGAGGTTGTCAACATACGTCTTGGGCACGTTGATGGGATTACCGGTGACACGCTGAATAAGCTTGGACACCGACGCCGCATGGAAGGTACTCATGCAGGCGTGCCCGGTTTGCATTGCCTGAAAGGCTATGGCCCCCTCAACGCCGCGAATCTCACCCACGATGATGAGGTTCGGGCGCTGTCTCAAGGAAGCCTTCAGCAGGTCAAACATGGACACCGCCGATGACTCCGAACTTTTTTCAGAACCGCGGGTACAGCCACGGATCCAGTTATGATGGGGCACCTGCACTTCGGGAGTATCCTCAATGCTCACTATCTTGGATTCAGGCGGTATGAAAGTAGTCAGCGCATTGAGCAATGTGGTCTTACCCGAGGCGGTTTCCCCCGATACCCATACATTCATACCTTCCTGAAGAATTATGGAGAGGTAAGCTGCCATCTCGTAGTCCAGGGCGCCAAACTGAATAAGCTCGATTACACTCAACGGCGTCTGTGAGAACTTTCGGATAGTAAAGTTGCTGCCCCGTTTGGAAACATCGGCACCGTACACAATGTTGATACGGGAACCATCCGGTAAGGTAGCATCAACACATGGCTCGCGGAAAGTCACCGGGTGTTTGATGCTCTCCGCCAGCTGGATAACAAACTTGTCCAGATCACTGTGCTCTTCAAAGCCGATGCTTGTCCTGAGCCCCCCGAAGAGCTTATGCTCCACGAAGATATTGCCCAGTCCGGAGCATGATATATCTTCGATATTGGTATCCACTATCATCGGGTCCAGCACCCCCAGCCCCTCCAGTTTCCTTCGCAGCAGGTAACGGAGACTGTGATACTGGATATTGGTCAATACCATTTTATTTTTGGAGGATCTGCCACCACCCGTCAAGGAGAACCTTCCTTTGCTTCTCCCTTTATTATCTCCCCCGGTACCGGTTTTGACCGGTGTGCCACCACTATTCCGTACCGTCACCAGCCTATCTACAATGTTCATCACCACTTCCACCCGCTTCCCGGAATCCGTAATTCCTTCCAGTTCCTCCACATAGTCGGCAAGGCGCTGCTCGATTTCATCGAGCATATCATCAAAACTGTTGGTGAGACTCGGCTCTATCGGGATATAGAAATCACGGACGTCTTCCGGGTTCGCCAGGATATGGACAAACAAGTCATCATTCGTACGATAGATGAGATTAAGATTCTTTTTACCCTTTAAACCGCGGTCAACCTGCTCATAGTATTCAGGAATACCATACTCATCCAGTGGAAAAGCATGCAGGTATTGCAGCAGATGCAGGCTCTGCTGGCAAACTTCCTTTAATGGGTCGGGAAGTTTCTGATAGGTAGGGCATTTTGCCAGATTAGCTCCGCAAGCCTTCCCGCAGTCCTGAGCACAGTTATGTATATCAAAGGGTAACTGATACAAACTAACCTCCTAAACTCTGGCTTTGGCAAGCGGAATGATGCGCATACCTACCTTTGGCTCAATATCAAAGCTGACCACGTCACCGGTAGGCCGGTCAGCTCCCCGGACCTTGAGGACTTCCATCAACTTCACCATGCGGTCGCCCACCTGCTCCAGGCGCAGCTTGAAGCGGGCATCGCACAGTGAGCGAGTCCGCGAAAGCATGTCCTCCTCAAAAGCATACGAGTGCGCCACCAGAATAACCGACCGGTCCTTGTCACATAAATTCTTGCACTCGGAAAAGAAGTCGATGATGGAAACCGGGTTGCTGTGCGATATCAGCATCGTTATGGAATCCACAATAACCAGCTTGAACTCCGGGGGCAGAGTGGAGAAATGGTAATTCAGTACCCGGAATGGCTTCTTGCCATCCTTCAGTACATGGCTAAAGGCAAGCGGAAATATCCGCAAACGGTCCGCCAGAAAGTGCTCCCCGACGTGCAGAGAAAGGGAAGCCATCTGGCTAATGAGACTCTTCACGGTATTTTCGGTGGTATAATAGGCAACCGATGCCTGAGCTGAAGTCAGCGTGCCATGGGTGAGATGCTGGCACAGCACGCTTTTACCGGCATCAGAATGGCCTTCAACAAGACACAGGGAACCCACCGGGATTCCTCCGCCCAGCTTTTCATCAACCTCGGGCACACCGGTGAGGATGAACTCTCTTTTTACTGTCTGACCTGGCATGTTGTTTCACCTCTCCATTCTAGTCAGTCTCTGACGTGTCGGAGGAACGCCGTTTGGGGCTCTCTCCATCCACCTCAGGGCTCAAATCAACGCTAAACTCTTTCTCGCTGCCATCAGTACTGGTAAAGACTAATTTCAGTTTGAGCGGTATTTCTTCGGTACTTTCTTTCGGTACTGCTTCCGCTACCTCGACCTCATCCGGCAGTGGTTCCGGTGTTCCACTGTTCCAGAACGGTCTTAAGGCATAGGCGGGAGCATCGCCACCGGTCAGAATACCGTGGAGCTCCAGAATCAGCCGACTCCAGATTTCGGCGCTGCTGGTTTCACCTGAGTTGGGCTCAGTTATCTCTATCAGGTGCAGAATAACTTCCTGCAACTCCGGCGAGAGATGCCCGCTGATACCATAAACCTCCAGGAAAGAAGCTAACTGTTCCTCGCCTATTTCTCTTTTAGCGTAGGCGACCCAGCGGATGATATTGGAGAGTAGATTTACCCGCGGTGTTGATTGAGTCGTTTCCTGCCTGAGCCGCTCCTCAAGCACATCCATGTCATCAACTCGCCCCGGCGCTTCTCCCTTTATCCTCCCCGGACCGGCTTCACCTCCACTGTAGTTCACCGGTGGCTCCGCCGGTTCGACCTCCTCCACTGAAGGCTGATACCCCCCCATTGAAGGCGGAGACTCACCCCTGGAAGGGTTGGCGCCCGGTTCAGCAGCCTGCCTTACCACTCCCTCAGACAATTTTCCCGGTTGAGCCGCTGAGTGTCCTGTTCCAGCATCCTTGGTGACCTTCGGCGATTCGGTATAGCTCACGTCAGAACTGTGGCTCATAGCTCCACTAATGACCACGGTTTGGGTATCGTCGGCATCAATCGCTGACAGCAGCTTGGAATTCCCGGGAGGCGGCATCTTGAAGCTCATCAGGTAATCGCGAACACTGGTCAGCGTTCCCTTTAACTCGCCCTTGATCAGCTTGAACTCTCTTTCAAGTACTTCAACCCGCTGATTTACTTCCATAAGGCTACACCTCCTTTTCTACCTCGTTTTGTTCGCTGAACCTGTCCACAGCCATATCTGTCCGAAGTGGCGTTTGCGCTTCCATGAGACGACTGCGGATATCCAGCAGTATCTGGTTCAGCTCTACCTTGGTCGCCTGGAATTCATCTTCCAGTGCTTTTATCCTCTCGTCTATATCCTTATCCATATCCATATGTCCCCCCTACACCTGAATTGATTGAAACAGAGCCGCGGCTATTGACGGCAGAAAAGCCAGGCTGACTCCGGAAACAGCGGCGGTAAACGCCAGATTGTACAGCACCTTAAACTTGCTACCACCATCAGCAATAGTGGGTGCCAGGGCATTGGCTACAGTAAATATCAATACCAACGGTATTACCAGGGTATGCATGATCTCCAGACCGGAGAGATTAAAACTGGAAAAGGAGGCCATCGATGGCGCCCCGGATACACTGGGCATTGAGTCCTGAGCTCTGGTTACCATGCTGGAAAATGCCATAATCACCTCAGTAATGAACACGAGCAAGACCACTACCGAACCATGCATCGCCAGACAAAGCCAGCGGAAGGGCCCGGTTACTGTTTTACGCCTGGCACGGAGCATGGCTATCCGGTTGGCAAAGAGCGAGGTCTGATATCCCGCCTGGTCCGGCGCTCCCCCCAGGTCTACCGCGTCGTAGAACATCCCCACACTGCGGTTAGCCAGCTCGCTCCCCGTCTCATCAATAAACTTTGACCAGCAGAGTTTGGTCTTGATGCCGGCAACCAGCCTTGTCCGCAGTCGACTCACCGACTGTCTCAGGTTATTTATGGAGTCCAGGTCCAGCCGGTTCAGGGCAGCACCCACCGTGGTCCCCAGCGCCGCGCAGACACCACCCAGCGACCGCAAGAAGGTGCCAACTTCAATATCCCTTCTGGTTACCTTGTTATCATCGGATGTCACGATATAGCCTACGGGAAAGACCACCGCGGCAACAACCAGCAACACAAATCCTAGGTTGGTGCCCAGTATCAGCAAAAGAGCACCGGCAACGACAGCGATGGGCAGAGCCAGCTTAAGTAATTTCCGGGTAAGTCTCTGCTCATGAGAACCGGCCCAGCCGAGAACAACCATCTCTCGCGGCGATACGAGATAAATCAACCATACGCCGGTAGCGGTGGTGGCAATAGCAATAAACGCCATTCCCATGATAATGGTGGTCTCTATTTTCCATATCATCGTTGAGACAATACCGATGATAATAACCAGGACCGCCGACAGTATGAGCGACACGTAAGCGTCACTCCACATCTTCATTGCTTCCAGTTTTCGGTTGTATTCATTATCGTAGTTCTCAGCCACTGCCTCAGCTTCCCTGGCCAGAAACTCAGCTTCAGGTTCACCAGAGATAAGGGAACTGGAGAAACGGAGCAGCATTCCCTTGACATCCTCTTCTTCAGCACCCTCCCCCACCAGACGGCAGGCACGGGCGTAATCATACTTCAACTTCTTTGAAGCGAGTTCAATCCGCCGGAAGTATTCCGCGGAAGAACAGGGAAGCTGGGCAGCCCGCTCGAATATCTGGCCGCGCGGAACTCCACCCGAGGCAATTACCGCCATATAGGAGAGCTGGTAGAGCATATCAAAGTTCATATAGCTCTTGCTCTTCCCGCTCTTCCCGCTTTTACGGCCCCCTTTGGTGAATAGCTGTGTTAGCCTGCCTAGCATTTAAATATTTTCCTTAGTGTATTGTTCTATGAGCACCGACCCCCACGGTTACTAATTCAATTCTCAAAAGGTATCGAAGCCGGAATGCCATTTGGAGTTGAGATAACCACCAGATTGGTCGTGTTATCACCCACCGGTGGACTCAGGTTCGCCTGAATCCGTAGCTCTTCCTTCGGATTAAATATATCCGGCTCAAATGCCTCCGGCTGCCCGTTCAGATAAATCCCAGCCACCGTCCACTCATTAGTACCGGGGGTTCCCTCAGTATAGGGGAGCCAGACTACCTGGTAGCTCTGGGTAGTATCATAGTACTGGATAATAAGGTCCCATTTATCGAAACTGGCCAGCTTGGTTTGACCCCCGTTCTCCAGGTTCACCTGCAACTGGGTTGCCGACTGCATGGTGGCATTGCCCGTAGCAAGTTCGGTTCTCATTATGTCTTCCCCCCGGTTACTGATTTCTTCCAGCCCGGCTGACGTACTGTCTACCGACGTCAGAAATCCCTGGGACATGGTCATGCCCCCGAATACGATTAACGCTATACAAATTAAAGAGACAATTGCCGTCTCCATATCTTTCTCCGTTACATGCTGAAGTAATATTCATCAGATATGCCGTTAGGTATGATATACTTGATAAAATAGGTGCCGGCACCAGGGTCAGCATTATAGCTAATGGTAATTTTAAGCGTGGCGCTGCTCAGCCACTCGGTATCATTCTCAATAGTGTATTCCCAGCGCGGATAACTGCCGCCGGCATCATCCACATAGGAAATACGGGAAAAATCGTCCTCCTGTCCAAAAAAAAGGTCGCTCTCGTCAACATCAATAATCCGGGAGCTACCTACATTCTTTATCCACACGTACACAGTTTGACGATCGGAAGAATTGGCGACATGCACAATATTTATCCGGCTCTTCATCCGATCGTCTATGGTATCAGCCATGCTCACCATAGCCTGGCTGGACCGGTTCACCATTGGATAGACACTGTTGAAGACAAATATCATACAGACCACTCCCGCTATAATAAGTAGAGCTGTAGTTACAGCCTTGTCCACGAGAGACCTCCGTTAACATCCCTTCAAAGCAATTTCCAGTCCTTACAAATACCATCCTCATCTGCCACAGCCTCTGACAGCGGGTGATTCCTGCTCCTCGCCCGGGTTGGGGTGGGGACACCGCGGTCGTGTCCCCACCACCCTCAAGAAAGTGAATTAGTGCAGATTTATAACCGTATCAATATAGGCAGGTATAGTGCGCTCAATGTTGAGCACTGCCCCGATGGGAGGTTTGACCTCAACGGTGAATTCCTTATTGACCGTCAGGTCGGTGTCAAGCGCATCAATGAGGTTACCGCCATCCGAACCGGCAGTGCCACTGCCAAGGGTTATCTGGAACTTCTCATCGACCTCCAGCAGGTCATCGCCATCAGCTTTCCCCAGCTTGGTAACAGTCCAGTAGAGGTCATCCACGCGTTGGTCCTGGTCAATGTAGGAGATTACCACCTTGTTGGTGCTGCTGGCGTCAGCTATACCGGTGTTACCGGCAGCAGCAGACGGCGCGGTGAAGTCAAGCGGCTCGCCGCCAAGCACATTGGCAACCGTAAAGGTTACCTGCTTGATGGTACCACTGGAGCCGGTGGTGTTCGCCGTAGCGATGACGCTGCCGCGCAGCTCCATGGTCGACTGGGCTTCCTTCAACCCGGAGTAAACCGCCTCCGAGCTCTTCTGTGTGGAGAACAGTCCGGCCGACAATGCCGTGTAGGCAAATACCGCCGCCACTACCACGAAGGCAATCAGGATGATGGCGGTCTCCAGGCCGGTGATGCCCTTCTGACCTTTGTGTAACTTGAATGGCTTTTGTAGCATATTTTTTATTTTCCTCCTTACTCTATGTCCTCGGCTATCGGTTGAGCGTAGGGCGCCCTTCACGATTTACCAAGTCAATAGCATCTCTAGTGCAGGTTGATAATGCTGTCGATATAGGCTGGCGTGGTCCGCTCGACGTTCAACACGGCACCGACGGGAGGAACCACCTCAAGGGAAAATTCCTTGTTGACCGTCAGGTCAGGATCGAGCGCATCAAGAAGGTTACCGCCTCCGGTACCGTTATCGGTGTTACCGACGGTAATTTTGAACATCTCGTTGACCTCCAGCAGGTCATCATCGTCAGACTGCCCCAGCTTGGTAACCGTCCAGTAGAGGTCATCCACGCGCTGGTCCTGATCAATATAGGAGACGACCACCTTGTTGGTGCTGGTGCTGTCAGCCTGACCGTTGTTGTTCGAGGTATCGGCAGCCGGCGCAGTGAAGTCAATCGGCTCACCACCGAGCGCGTTGGAAATGGTGAAAGTTACCTGTTTAACGGTGCCGCTGGAGCCGGTGGCCCCGGCAATTGCGATAACGCCACCTTTCAGTTCAATAGTCGACTGGGCTTCCTTCAACCCGGCGTAGACCGCCTCCGAGCTCTTCTGTGTAGAGAACAGACCGGCTGACAATGCCGTGTAGGCAAACACCGCCGCTACGACCACGAAGGCGATCAGGATGATGGCGGTCTCCAGGCCGGTAATACCCTTCTGGTCTTTCCAGTTGCGCCTGAAAAATAGATTTCGCATTTTTCCTCCTCTTAAAACTGATTTCCCCAATAAAATCCGCCTTTCGTATCAGCTTTACGTAACCATATCACCTCCTTTACGTTGTTCGTCTTAATAATTCATAAGCCAGGTAGACTGGTGAGATTGCTGGGCTGCATCATCAGTACAGATTGACGTACTGATTCACCCTGGCCGGAACAGTCCGCTCAATAGGAAGTACGGCACCAACCGGAGGTTTCACCTCAAGCGTGAAGGTGTCATAGGGGCTCACATTATCGGTATTGGACAGGTCAACGGTAATCATAAACAGTTCATCAGAGTCAAGAAGACTATCCCCGTTGCCCGCATTCAGCTCCTGCATTGTCCAGTTCACGCTGGCGAACCGTTCGGTCTGGTCGGCAAAGGAGATAATCACCTTATTACCGCCCGCTGAGGTATCGGTAAAATCAACCGGCACATTCCCGGGTCGGCCCCCTACCGTGAAATAGACCTCGGTCACCCGGCCACTCTCCATCTTGGCGATGACATCCCCCTTTATTTCTATGGTGCTCCTGGTCTCTTCCATTCCGCCATAGACGGCTTCCTTGGCTTTCTGTGACGAAAACAGGCCGGCGGAAAGAACCACATAGGCGAATACTGAAGCCACGATAACAAAGGCGATAAGGATAATAGCCGTCTCCAGTCCGGTAATGCCCTGCTGGTTCCCGTCTATCTTCCTTGATAATGAGAATAATGAGCGCATCACTTTAACCTCCGCGAATATAAATGCACGTACTCTAATCTAATCCTGAACACCATCTATCAACCACCAGAGCATCCCCAAACTTGGTCAGTAATTCTGTCCAATATTGGTGGGGGGATTACCTAGCAGTAAAGTCAGGGTATCGTCAGCCCAGATTGGGGGGCAGCACCTATTGTAATCCATACGTAGAGGTGACAGAATTCATGACGTGTGTTCGCCATATGGCGAAATGAGAGCCGAATATATGGAACCGGCTGTTTTAATTTATGGAGTGGCTACTACTGTGAAGAGTGTAAAAAACTTACGGAACCTTAACAAGATCTTAATGGAATGTTTATGAATCTTTATCCCTATCTTTATATTCGTCCTTTACAATCACAACGTAGACTAAGTAAATATATGTAAATAAAAAATTGTAGGTAATGCCGAGGGCGAATTAGAAAAGCAGTGGGGGTATACCTGACTATCAAGGAAACCTCTGTCGAACCACCAGTTCCAGGGAGGTTTCAAAAACGAGAGGGAGAGGGTCAAACAATGGAACAGACACATACCAAACTGATAAAGCTCTACGTAGTAGAAGAGCAGGAGCTATTCCGGGAAGTATATAAGGCGATACTCCCTTCAATGGCCTCGGTTGAGCTACTGGATGTCACCAATAGCGGTCAACCGGGTGCTTTAAGCCGGACGGTTTCGGCGCTCAAGCCCGATGTTATGTTACTGAGCACCAAGAGGCTCAGTCCGGAGCTTGTTGCCGAACTGGAAAAAATTCGTACGGACTATCCCAAAATCGGTATCGTCCTTTTGCTGGTGTTCTACAGCGCGCAGGATATTGAGTTACTGCGCAAGCTGGCCCTCAAGAGCGAAGGCGGCATGGCGCTCTTTTTGAAACAGTCACTGGACCAGATAGACCAGCTTTCCCGGACCATTATCGCGGTAAACCAGGGTCAGGTCATCCTCGACCCGCCGATTGCCACCTTCATGTTCGCCGGGAAACCGGAGTGCCCCTTCCTGAAACAGCTCACCGCCAGAGAGCTGGAAATCCTCAGCCTTCTCGCCCAGGGGTATACCAACCAGTCGATAGCTTCCTCGCTGTTCATTGATATCAAGACAGTAGAACATCACCTGAACAGCATGTACAGCAAGCTCAGAGCCAACCCGGACTTCAACGACAAGCATCTGAGAGTGAGCGCCGCCCGGCTTTACCTGAAGACCATGGGCAACGAAATGGCGCATGGGCAGGAATCGAGGCCCTACCTCGCTGGCAGCCGGATATGAGGTTAACGGTCAGTCGGGAGATAGCTCAGAGCAGTATGCCGGGGTTTACATGGTGTGACCAAGGAAGCACACCAGCTCCGTTATATTCCAGAGAACCACCCCGGAAAGCAGCCCGACAGCCGGCAGGAGAAGCCTGCCCGGCACCAGCCACGCAATCAGCAGCGGGATGACCGTTTTTACTATCACCAGCAAAGCCGGCATGGCGAGCAGGTAGTTCATCAAGGGATTTATCTCCCGGAAACCGAAGGAAACCGCCAGAACTGTCAGCAACAGGTCAACCTGATTCAGCAGCACAAAGGATATTTTCTCCGTCCGGCACTGCCGAAAGGTAGCTGTTGAACTCCACAGATTAACCGTAAGCCCAGTCATTCACCGGCCATTACCGAGAATTTCATTACCGTGAACGGTGCTTTTCTGCCGTCATTGTAGCCTATTCACAAACCGTCGACAAGGCATAAACCGGCTACTTGCAACTACTGGCTGGTATACTCTGACGCCAGCTTACCCCCTTTTACCCAGTTATGCTTGGGGTTATCTTTGAGGATTATCTGTACCGCTTCTTGCGGAGTACCCATTTTCACAAATGCCGCCGTGATATCCTGGGCAAGCTGCTTTTTCTGTTCCACAGTACGTCCTTCCCACATTTCTACCATAACTACCGGCATGCTATCCCTCCTCAGTTGTTAACGGTCAGTAGTGACGCCCCCGCTTTCTACCCACAGCTCATATGATATTGACTCCGGAAAACAGTTTGTTGGCAAGCAGTCCGGCCAGCGGCGGGAAGAAGAAGGTACAGGCGAGACGAATTAACGTAAATTTCCAGCCCATTATGGCAATCTCCATTGGCATCCGGCTGAATGCCAGCAGCGACCAGCCGGTAACAAACGCCACCATAGTACCGATATTGGCTCCCATCCGGCAACAGCCCGGCGGCAATGGGCAGGCTCACAAAAGGGCCGCCGGGTGCCAGCCCGCCAAAAATTGTACCAATCATGATACCCCGTAAGCCGGATTCAGCACCTACCCATCGGGAAATCAGCTCCTGAGGAATGAGCAGCGGAATAATGCCGGCGATGATAAAGGCAAAAACCAGCAGGGGAAGGATCTGCAACAGCATGGTACCGCCTGACTTCAGTCCCGAAATATACACCCCTTTCTGGTAAGCAAGAAGAACACAGACCGCTGCCAGCACCCCCAGAACTATGGTCGGGATAAGCATTGATGGTAGCCTCCTTGTCCTGTCCATAATGTACCCCCGGCTATTCCCGTTTGAATTTGTCCTGCATGGCTTTTAGCTCTTGCTGGCGGTCAAATTCCTCCTGGCTCAGCGGCTCGCATGACTTGACCTGGTTATCCTCAATCCTGATGGTGAACAGTGCCCGGCACTTCCAGCAACGGTACGGACCTTCATAGACCTGGTCAACCAGAGACATTTTCCCCTCGGTACTGCAACTCGGACAATTGATGGCAATCAACATCACTAACACCCCTTTCCCCCGGATTTGATTCTTGATAAAAGACTTACCAACAGACTAGCAGATAACAGGAAATAATAAAAGAGAGGCGCTACCCGGTATTTTTAACCAGCAGGCAAATATTCCTGGAGAAATATTTGACCGGGAACCGGTAGGCATTTTCGGGAAAGGACCGTACTACCCGAAAGCCTGCCTGCCGTACCAGCCTCTCCAGTTCGGGATAGGTAAACAGGTAGTAGTACCGGTAAAGGGTCTTTCCCTTTGCCCGCCACGGTACCATTACCTCCCGGCCGGAAAACCAGAAACGGGGCTGCCAGCGGTTCCAGACGGTGATGAAGGCTTCACCGCCGGGCTTTAATACCCGCCGCAACTCCCGCAGCGAGTCCAGTCTATCTTCACTATTACATATATGATGATAGGTAGCCACCGCTATTGCCCGGTCGAAGGTCGCATCGGCATACGGCAGCGCCCTGATATCAGCCGCCGCCAGATTCACGGCAAACGCGAACTTCCGGGAATACTTCCGGGCGAACTGCAGCATCGTACCGGAAAAGTCCACACCATAGAGCTCAAAGCTGTCTTTGAAGGGGAGAAAATCAGCACCATGCGCACAGCCGAGGTTGAGCAATCTGCCCCGCCGCCACCGCCGCGACAGCATTTCCAGCTCATGCCGGAAGATTGACCAGTGCCGGTAGTTATACCAGCCGGGGGCTATCTGGTTAAACACATCCTTTATTGTTGCCATTACTACAAATCTGCTACACTAAAAATGACTTGCATTACTTCCGTTAATAGTAAGGATACCATGAAGAAGCTTTCCCGGACTATATCCGGCGTTACCCCGGTTGCCGTGATGACCCGGCCCTTGAATTGCCCCGGGCAGTGCCTGTATTGCCCCACCTACTCACTCACGCCCCAAAGCTATACCCCGGAGTCGCCGGCCGTACTCCGGGCGATACAGTGCGACTACGATGCCAGAGAGCAGGTTAAACTCCGAATGCGCATCCTGGCGGATATGGGGCATCCCACGGACAAGGTAGAGCTGATTATCATGGGAGGTACCTTCCTGGCATACCCGGAGGACTACCAGTACCAGGTTATCAAGGACTGCTATGACGGCTTGAACGGCACGGAAGCAGCAACCCTGGAGGAAGCCAAGCGAATCAACGAGACCGCCAGCCACCGCTGTACCGGCCTGTGCATTGAGACCAGGCCCGATTGGTGCGGGCAGGAAGAAATCGAGCGCATGCTTGATTTCGGCACCACCCGGGTGGAACTGGGTGTTCAGACGCTGAGCGATGAAATATACCGGCTGGTGAGACGGGGACACACCGTTGCCGATGTGGCTCAGGCAACCCGACTGCTCCGGGAGCATGGCTTCAAGGTCTACCACCACTGGATGCCGGGGCTGCCCGGCGCCACCCCTGAGAAGGACTTTGAGATGTCGGCACTGTTGTTCAACGATGATCGTTTTAAACCGGACGGTCTTAAGCTCTACCCGACGATGGTTGTGGAGGGCACCGAACTGGAGCAGTGGTACCGGGATGGACGCTACCATCCGTATGATACCGCCACCATGATAAACCTGGTTGCCCGGATTAAAGCGATAGTGCCCAAATATGTCCGCATATCACGGGTGCTCCGTGACATACCCGCCAAGTATATTGTCGGCGGCTGCAAGGACTCCATCCGGGATCAGGTCAGAATACTGATGGCACAGGAGGGCACCGAGTGTCATTGCATCCGCTGCCGGGAGTATGGTCACCGGGCACGGCAGAACCGGGAAATCGGCGAACCTCACCTGGTCAGGCTGGACTATGACGCTTCCGGTGGCAAGGAGATTTTCCTGTCCTTTGAGGACGAACAGGAAACGTTATTCGGCCTGCTCCGGCTGAGAATTCAAGCGGTGCCTATTCCAGCCCTGAGGCACGTGTTAAACCGGAACCTGGCGATTATCAGAGAACTGCACATCTTCGGGCCGGAGGTACCGCTTAGCGAGCAGATATCAGACGCTGCCCAGCACAAGGGGCTGGGCAAGGCGCTGCTGGCGGAAGCCGAGCGCATTGCCGCCGATGAGTTTAGCACTGGGAAAATGGTGGTTTTGAGCGGTACCGGTGCCAAGGAATACTACCGGACTGAGTGTGGCTACCGCTCACTGGGGAACTACATGGTGAAAGACCTGCCCATCTGATGCCGTCACCCAGCAATGGAGTTACTCTTCGTCTTTTTCCAGCTGCGCTAATCTGGCATCACTGATACCGAAGTGATGGGCAATCTCATGCCGCACCACCCGCCGCACCTCGGCTACAATGGCGCGGTCATATCGGCACTTGGCTTCAATCGGCTTCTGAAATATGCTTATCTTGTCCGGTACCACCATCCCGTAGTGCTGTCCCCGCCGGGTCAGCGGCACCCCTTCGTAGAGCCCCAGCAGCGTTTCCCCGCGTTTCAGTCCCACCGCAGCCATTTGCCGTCTGGTCGGTTCACGGGCAACGACCACGTCAACATTCTCCAGCTTCTCACGGAACTCTTCAGGCAAGCCGCTAACCGCCGTGGCGACCAGCGATTCGAACCGCTCCCTGTCCATGTACTAGCCCCTCCCGGCTGGTCGCCGTAATGACCAGAGAAACCAGAGTATCAGGGAATAGGCACTGAGACTGGAAAGCAGCACGCAGACGCCGATTACCTTGCTCAGGGGATGGGCTGCCTCCGGCGAGGGGATAAAGTGGGCAAAGTGGGCGACACCGGCGATAAGCCCGGCGGTAAGCACCACGCTTATCCCTATCAATGCCGGCAGTCTCCTCAGTTGCTGCGGGTTCCAGGTAAGGTAGGCAAGCAGTGCATCCCCTCCCATAAGCGCCAGGATGAGCGGGATGAAAATAATCATGGTGCCCTGCGTGGGTATGACCACTATTTGCCAGATAGAACGGATAACTATGGCAACCACGGCAATGGTAAAGGTCACTATAATCCATAACTGTAAATGCCGGTATTTCATGTTCCTCCTCTTACCTCATGAATAAATGTAATTTCGCCTCAATCGTCCAGTTGCGACAGGTCAAACCGCATCCCGTCGCGGGCAGCGATTACCCTGGCGCCGGTCCGCTGGCTGAGTTCCCGGGCTATCTCCCACGGATGTGACCGCCAGATAGTGGTGCCAAAATGAGTGATGATAGCAACCTTAGGCTTAATCTCCCCGACGATATGCTCGACATCCGGGATGGACAGATGGTACACGTGCTGCCGGTTTTCCATGAGCACGACATTGATTATTAACAGTTCACTGGCATAGCTGGCACACAGACCGTCAAAAAAGAGGGTATCGGCAATGTAGGCAAAGGTGTGCCCCGCCGCCCAGAACAGCAGTCCGTAGGTCTCCACCGCATGTTGGTGACGAACGGGGGTGCTGAAGGTAACGCCGTCAACCGAATATGATTTACCTTCGGTCAGAATTTCAACACCCTCCAGATAGTCCCTCAGGTAGGAAAAGACCACCGGCTCATCATTCAGAGCGTCAGCCGGAGCGAATAAGCGGCCTCGCCGCTTGAAGCCACCCTCGGTCATCGCCTCAATCATTATGTTGGCATCTGCGGAATGGTCCAGATGGCGATGCGACAGAACGATTGCGCTGAGCTTCTCTCCCCTCAGCTTTCGCCCGGTTGATTGTACCAGACTGCCCGGACCGGGGTCGACGAGTATCTGGGTACCACCCAGGCTTAACCACAATCCACCGGAAGCAGCCAGTTGCTTGGACACCATAAACCTGGCGCCGGCCGTCCCCAGAAAAGTAATGGAATTCTCAGCAGTAGTCTCTTTCTCCATGACAGGCTTTAACTATGATAGGGGACGGGCACCATTTTTACAACCACTTGCCCCGGACACACTGATTACCCATAACGGTGCGCCCATAAAAAATGGCTCCCGAGGTTGGACTCGAACCAACGACCAAGCGGTTAACAGCCGCCCGCTCTACCACTGAGCTACTCGGGAACAATCAGTCTCGTTTATTATGGCGGGAATTGCCCCCCCAAGTCAACCCTCGGATTGTTACTCCGGTAAATACTCCGGACCGGGTGCTTGCCATAACCTGCCTTTAAGAGCTATGATGAGAAGAGCCGGTAACCGGACCGGTTGGAACAGCTCTGGAAAATCGACAGCCGGCAAGGAAGTAACCCAGTGCGATACCGAAGCTACCCGAGATACAACCGGAATACCGTATTCTTAATTATCGGCATCAACCTGCTCATATTCATAATTGCCAACATAGTCGTCAAGCTGATAGACATTGATGCCTATGTACGGTTTCTCGGCATGTTCGGACTACGGCCCTGGGTATTCTTCAGTCAGCCCTGGACCATAGTCACCAATCTCTTCCTGCACGGCAGCTTCTGGCACCTCTTTGGCAATATGCTGACCCTCTTTTTCTTCGGCACATACCTCGCCACCCTGATTGGGACCACCCGTTTCCTCATTGTCTATTTTGGTGGGGGTATACTGGGCAACATTTTACTGCTACTCCTGGCGCCGTTCTTCCCGTTTACCGTGGCTATCGGCGCCTCCGGAGCCATCTTTACCCTCGGCGGGACACTGGCGGTAATGAGACCCCGGCTCAGGGTTTTTATCTTCCCCATACCGGTCCCGATACCACTGTGGGCAGCCGTCATCGGCGGATTTGTCATCATCGGTGTACTGATACCAGCCGCCATCCCGAGTGTTATCGCCTGGCAGGCTCATCTCGGTGGTCTGATTTTCGGACTGATTGCCGGCACCCTCTTCCGACGGAAAGAGCGCGCCTCCTTCTATTAGTCTCCAGCTTGACTATTGGGTCATTCCTTCCCTATAATATATAGCTGTACTGCAAGTTCTGATAAATACTATGCGCTTGCGCCTGAGTAGCTCAACCGGCAGAGCAGCCGACTTGTAATCGGCAGGTTGAAGGGTTCGAGTCCCTCCTCAGGCTAAGCTGTGAGCGGTAACGGCGTTGCCAGGAGGGGTGCCGGAGTGGTTAATCGGAGCAGACTGTAAATCTGCCGCCCTAAG
>CAYXWH010000022.1:14118-25131 GCA_964468755.1 uncultured Dehalococcoidaceae bacterium | reverse complement strand
TCCTCAAGGGTCTTTTTTTGAATACTTACTTTGTTCAACTCGTCTTGCGTTTCCGATATCAGTTTTCTTATCTGTTCCTCAAAGCCATTGTTTATTACCATGTTACCCCCTCCATTGGTGTACCTTACACCTTAATAATAGCTTCCAACTAGACAAATTATACTCCCGTGGTATAATTACACTTGAGCGGAGGAGAGGAGATTCGAACTCCTGGGTCTGTGTCAGCAGACCTCCCGGTTTTGAGTCGGGCGCAATCGACCACTCTGCCACTCCTCCGGCAAGTAGGGTCAAATTAAATAGACCCATAAAAATACTCCCTTTAGATAGTTGCCACGCCATCTAAAGGGAGTATACCATTTTAAGGGGTATTTGTCAACCCCCCATATATAAGGGGGGATTATACATTTGCACTCTACAAACGTATGTTTACTTGTTCCACCGAGCCTGAGCAGCTTTTTTAGCTATTTCCTTTCTTTGTTCAGGAGTTAGTTTACTTGCTCTAGCCTTACCCCCCTTTAGACCACCTAGACGCCCTAGAGCCACAGCAGCAGGGTTTTTATTAGAATCTTCTGGCTTTGGTTTAGGTTCGCCAGTGGCTTCTTCTACAATTTGAGAAGCCAACACATTTACGTCTCTGGATTTCTTTTTACTCTTTGCCATATCTAAAGTATAGCATAAGCGGTCAAGCATTTGTCAAGTCCGATGCATTTCAAATTGACCCACTACCGAGAGGGAAGTTAAAGAGGGGCTTCGCCCCTCTTTAAAAAATAATTCCCCCTCTCCTTAAACAAGGAGAGGGGGACACAGGGGGTGAGGTCACCACATATTTTTATTAAACGGATGATTACGGGTGGCGGATTACCTTGACCAGCATGGTCAGGTGAGGATGATTATCCTATTTCCCCACCGGACACGCTGCCAGGCACCGGTCGCAGGCAACCAGCCTGCCCATCCGGGGAAATGATGATACCGACGCCCGGCATTGAGTGCGGTCGGTAAGGAAATACGGCTTAATGATACCCATCGGGCAGGCATCAATACAGGCGCTGCATCCATCACAGAGCGGGTTTTCTTCGTGGTTGTCAGCACCCGGCCCGGTAGGAGTCAGCTCCGCCCGGACCCTGATCCCCATGAACCGCAGCCAGGGCCCGAATTCCGGGTGAATGACCAGCGAATTCTTACCCCACCTGCCCAGTCCGGCGATTACTGCCTGCCGCTTCAAATTCAGGTCGTCACCACGGGGATAGCCACACCGTCCCCACAACTCCGCCACCATACCCTGCTCCCGGATAAACCGGAGTAATTCTTCAAGCTTTGGCATGGCATGAATCTCAAAGCCACGCAGCCTTAGGCTCCCGGGTGTATCCCGGAAAAAGTCATCCAGATCCCGCTCCGGGGTGGTCAGCAGCCCCAGAACGACCACGCTTTCCCCACCGGCGGGAGCCACCCCCACCGCATCGAAAAGGCGCCGCGCTTTCTCCAGTATTTCTCCTTCGCCGGACATATTGCCCACTATACCACCTCTCTTTCTATCCGGCAAAGACCCGGGTAGCTACACCGGGCAATACTGCGCTTGTCTTACATACTCTCACTGGTTATAATAGACGGTAATGAGAAAAAGGAGATGTGTTCCATGCCTTCATATGCCTTTTTTCAAAAACAGTTCGTTCCATTAGAAGAAGCGAAGATTGGGGTCATGACCCATGCCCTCCACTACGGTACCAGTATCTTCGAGGGTATCCGGGGCAACTGGAACAGCGAGCAGCAGGAGATGTACATCTTCCGCCTCAAAGAGCACTACGAGCGGATGGCCAGCGGCTGCCGGGTGATGATGATCAACCTGCCCTACTCTGTCGATGAGCTGTGCCGGATAACTGTTGACCTGGTTGCCAGGTGCAGCTTCAAGGAAGACGTTTACATACGCCCGCTCGTCTATAAGAGCTCACAGGCCCTGGGAGTCCGCCTGCATGACCTTGACGATGATTTTCTCGCCTTCGTAATACCGTGGGGTCCCTATCTGGACACGGACAAAGCCCGGTGCTGCGTTTCTTCCTGGCACCGCCCGCCGGACAACGTCATTCCACCCCAGGTGAAAATTACCGGACTTTATGTAAATAATGCCCTCGCCAAGACCGAGGCTATCAGCAACGGCTTCGACGAGGCTATCATGCTCGCCCCGGACGGGCATATATCAGAGGGGAGTGGCGAAAACATCTTTCTGGTTATCGACGGTAAACTGGTCACCCCATCCAACTATAACAATATACTCATCGGCATTACCCGCAACACCGTGATTGAACTGGCTAAAAATGAGCTCGGCATAGAGACCATCTACCGGCCGATTGACCGCAGCGAACTCTACACCGCCGACGAGTGTTTTCTTACCGGGACCGCTGCCCACCTGACCCCGGTAGCGGAAATAGACCACCGCAATATCGGCAACGGTGAAATCGGCGAGGTAACCGGGAAATTACAGGCAATCTACGCCAGCGTTATCAAGGGGAATAATTCCAGATACGCCGAGTGGTGCACCCCGGTCTACCGGCAATAGCTATTCGTTCGCCGGACTTACCTGCAACGACCGGAGCAGACAGAGAATGCGGCAGCTTTCCTCCAGTATCGTGGTAAGATTATAGGCTTCGCCAAGCAACTGCCCGATGGCAAAGCTGCCGTGACCGTGAACCATAACGAGCCGTTGCTCTTTCAACGCCTGCGCAATCTCGCCGGACAGGCTTCCGGGTTTGACTTCCACTCCCCAACCCAGTACCGGCACCGTACCAATCGCGGAAAGGCCGTCAACAGTGCTGGGTACTATCTCAGTGTCGGTCAGGGAGAGGGCAATAGCATGGGATGGATGGGCGTGAACAATGGCCAGCGCCTGGGTTTCCCGATAGATTGCCCGGTGCACCGGTAACTCAATCGAAGCCAGCGGTGTCGCCCGGCTATTCTTATCTATCCCGGTTTCAATTAAGTCGCTTTCCTCGAGGCAATTAAGCATGCTGTCGCGCCGGGTGATGATGATGCGGTCTCCCAAGCGGATACTCATATTGCCGCCACTGGAAGACACCAGCCCCCCGGCAAAAAGGTCACGTCCTACCGTCTGAAACTGAGATAGTATCACTTTCCCTCTTTCCTCACCAGGTTAAGCAATCGCTCATCTCTAATCTACAACGTCTGCCTACAAAAAAGCAAATCAAGCCCCGGTGGTAAGGGAAAATGAACATATTTTGTGCGCTTCAGACCAGCTTTCGGATGACTCCGATAACCCTGCCCTGGATTTCGGCGTTCCCGTGACTGGTGTAGAGCGGTTCCATCTGGTTATTGGCAGGCTGGAGGCGTATGCGTTCCGGCTCAACATACACCTTCTTGAGCGTAACCTCCTTTTCCTCTCTGAGCCAGACCGCCGCCATTTCCCCGTTCTCCACCATGTCCGCACTTTGCATGAGGACGATATCACCATCATTAATCAGGGCATCCACCATTGACCATCCCTTCACCACCAGGGCATACACATCAATCCGACCCCGTGTCAAATCCGGACTCACCTCCAGTGTCTCAGCACCGGCAGTGACATCCCAGGTATCCGCAGCCGGTACCGGTATCGGTTTGCCCGCGGCAATCTGACCGATAACGGGAACCGAAACCAGCAACCCACTGGCGCCACTCACGGCAGGCAGCTCAATACCCCGCGAGACCTCGGGATGACGGCGGATATACCCCTCTCTCTCCAGGATATTGAGATTATAGTCCACCACCGACGTGGAACTGATGCCGCAGCCCCCCTGTATATCCCGGATAGTTGGCGGGTAGCCCCGCTCAGCACGAAAACGCCGAACGAAATCAATAATATTCTGCTGTTTGGATGACAGATCCTTCATCTCACTTATAAAACGAACACTTGTTCTATTTACACCAGAATACACCATCACCGACGGTTTGTCAACTGGTAGATAAAAAAAATTTCGGGAAGCTGTGTGGTGAATCTTCCCGAAATCAGTCCAGGCTATAAAAAATAGAAACCGATGTAGTATATATCGACCAGTACGTCAGGCCCGTTTAGCTGCGGACATCGCTTCCAGCTCCAGTTTATCCATCTCAAGCTGGACCGGTATGGGATAGTCACCGGTGAAACAAGCCATACAGAAGGTATCGCGGGGTAACGCAACAGATTCAACCAGCCCGTCAATGCTCATATAACCCAGTGAGTCAGCGCCAATGAAGTCCCTAATCTCCTCCACGCTCTTCTGGGCGGCGATGAGTTCCCGGCGGGTAGCCATATCCACGCCGAAGAAGCAGGGGAAACGGAGCGGGGGGGCACAGATGCGCATATGGACCTCCTTGGCTCCGGCCCTCTTCAGAATCTTCACCACGCTGGGAGTGGTGGTACCGCGGACAATACTGTCATCGACCACCACCAGTCGCTTGCCATCCAGCATCTGGGGTAACGGATTGAATTTCAGCTTGACGCCGAGGTCCCGAAGACGCTGGTCAGGCTCAATAAAGGTACGCCCCACGTACCGGTTCTTAATCAGTCCCTCGGCCAGCGGAATCCCGGACTCACTGGCATAGCCAATACCGGCCGCAGTGGCGGAATCAGGCACACCCATCACCATATCAGCAGCCACCGGGTGCTCCCGGGCTAATCTTGCCCCCATTGCCTGCCGCGCCAGGTGAACCAGTCGCCCGTTAATCACGCTATCGGGACGGGCAAAGTATATATATTCAAATATACACATCCCTTTTCTCTCCGAGTCCATCCGATAGCTCTTAACGCCGTTCTCATTAATGGCTACTATCTCTCCCGGCTCAATCTCACGGATAAACTCGGCACCGATATGGTCCAGGGCACAGCTTTCCGAGGCGACCACCTGGCCGCCATTAAGTGAGCCGAGACATAACGGACGTACCCCGAATGGATCGCGAACTGCAAACAAGCTGTCAGCGGTCATTACGACCATTGAGTAAGCGCCCTGAAGCCGCCGCATGGCATATCGTACCCGGTCGACCCACTCTTTCTCGGTAGAGGAAATGATAAGGTTGGCAATAACCTCGGTATCAGTGGTTGTCTTGAAGGAATAACCCTTCCCGGCCAGCTCGTCATAAAGGTAACGAGCATTGATAATATTACCATTGTGAGCCACGGCAACGGCATTGGCACCCTTACCGGCCACCAGCGGCTGGGCATTACCTATCCGACTGGAACCAGCGGTGGAATAACGGTTATGGCCAATGGCAACATACCCGGAAAGATTGCTGAGTGATTCCTCACTGAAAACATTGGCAACACGGCCCATTCCGGTATAAACGCCGATTTTCTTGCCATCTGCGGTAGCAATACCGGAGCTCTCCTGGCCGCGGTGCTGGAGAGCAAAAAGTCCAAAGAAGGTAAGTCGAGCTACATCCTCATCAGGGGCATACACCCCAAAAACAGCACAAGATTCGTGCAAAACGTACCTGCCTCTTACTAAATCCCGGCTAGTCGACTATTTAAAGTATAAACCTTTTCCCATACTCCGGTCAATTTATGTCGGTGCCTGGGAACTATTCCCGGTGCCAGCGTTTCAGCCAGTCAAGTACCGCCGTAACCGCCCGCTCTTCCTGCCGCAGCCTATGACCGGCACCGTCTATGATGACCAGATGCTTTGGCTCCCCGGCGCTCCGGTACAGGCGTCGGGCATGGTCTACCGGCACGGTGTCATCGCTATCGCCGTGCACCAGCAACAGGGGCCGCGGAGTGATTCCAGCCACAAAATCAATCGGGCGCACCTGACGGAACTCATTAAACCACTGCTCAGCGGATTGAGGGAACTCAGCATCCCGTATAGTACCAGCCTCGCGGAAATGGTCAACCATTTTTTGTGGCTCGCCGTTTTCCAGCAATGAGTTAAAATCCGCCGGGCAGGCCAGCGCAGCCACACCCGATACCCGCCTGTCTCCCGCCGCCACGCATACCGAGACGGCGGCGCCGCCGCTGAAGCCCATCAGGAACAGCTGAGAACTGTCCAGCACCGGCAAACCCTGTAAATAGTCGATTATTGCCCCAAGGTCTCTCATCCAGCCGGGAAGGTCAAGATTGCCGCCGCTTTCCCCGCTACCACGGAAGTTAAAAACACAGGCAGCAAAGCCTTCACGGCAAATCCTCTCCGCCAGTGCCGGATAGCCTCCGTCGTTCGGGTCACCGGGCTTCCCTGAAGGAATGCCATGACAGATGCCCACCGCCGGATAGTTACCCTCTGTCCCGGGCAAGTAAAGCTGCCCGGAAATAGTAATCTGCTCTATCTCCAGAAAAAAGTCGCTGACATCCATTCTCTGACCCTCAATGTGCAAATTGGGACTACTTACCCAGCCGGGTATGCCAGGCTAAAATCACCGGCCTGGAACCGCCATTCCAGTATAACACATCATGCCCGCTATTACTCCGGAAATGAAGCTACTGTTTCATGGGTTAAATTTACAAAAGCTTCGTGAAATCTTCATGAATTCTTTATGATTTTTATAATTATCTTTATACCACTATGATAAATTTAACAGTGAGATATGGGTGTTAACCCTTACCTGGACTACAGGTTACCCTGTAAAAGATACCCATAAAACAGTGGCATAGAATAAGCGCAGGCAGGTGTGAGTATGGATATAGAAGACATGACAATTAAATTCCCCTGTCCCGAATGCCAGCAAGAATTCCGGGTCAGCATCCACCAGCTCCTTGACGGAGGGGTGATTATGTGCCCGGAATGCCAGGCGACCAATGTGGAAACGGAACTGGTATCAATTGCCCGCGGCCTGGAGGAACTGGGCAGGTCACTGGAGAACCTTAAAAAGTGCCTTGACTATCGTTTTCGCCTGCAGTATTAAACGGTTATCAGTAACCCCAAATAGAGACCGGATCAGTCACCAGGGAGGGTTTAAAACCCTCCTTGACTTTTATGCTACAATAACCAGATGGCTTTTTTAAGTCGTCTCATATTTTTTAAAAGGAGACGTTCATGAAGGAAAAGAACCGGGTCCAGCATGTCTACGCTTCCCGGGACAACAAGGAACTCACCGAGCGATATGACGAGTGGGCAAAAACGTACGAAGCTGACCTTGAACGGGACTTTGCCTACCGGGGTCCCCAGGTTACCGTCGAGTTCATTACCCGGTATGTCCCCAGGGACGCCAAAATTCTGGATGCCGGAGCCGGTACCGGACTGATGGGCCAGTTGCTGACCGAACAGGGCTACCGGGACATAGCCGGCATAGACCTGTCTCCGGGAATGCTGGCGGAAGCCGGCAAGAAAATGGTCTACCGGGAACTGCGCCAGATGGTGATGGGCGAACCGCTGGACTTCCCTACCGGTTCCTTTGATTCCGTGGTAAGTGTCGGCGTGCTCACCCTCGGGCATGCGCCGCCCGGCTCGTTTGACGAGCTTATTCGCGTTACCAGGCCCGGGGGCTATATTATCTACACGCTGCGACCGGACATCTATGAGAATAACGGCTTCAAGGAAAAGCAGTCCGCGCTGGAAACCGAGGGCAAATGGCAGCTGGTTGAGATAAGCGAGAACATACAGGTGCTTCCCAGGGGAGAGCCTGACGTATATCACCAGGTCTGGGTCTACCGGGTTACCCGAAAAGAATAGTCTGGGTTCTCCTTCACGTTTCGGGCAGGGACTCTGCCTACCACTTACCCATCTCTTCCAGCACCTGGACCACCCGCCACTCCCAACCCATTGCCGGAGTGCCTCCCATAACCAGTCCGACCGATACCGCCTCCAGCACCTCGGCTTTGGTGGCGCCAAGCTCCACTGCCCATTTGGTCTGCCCGATGATGCAATTGGCGCACCCGGTACGGAGTGATACCGCCAGTGCCATGAGCCGCTTCATCTTGTGACTGATGACTCCGTCCTTATATACTTCCTCGGTAAAAGAAGTGTGGGCATCCATCACACCGGGCAGCGCTTCATGGAATTTTGCCCGCAGCCCGGCACAACTTTGGTAAAAATCCAGTTGACTTTCCATGTTATACCCTCCTTTGCTCACGGATACGGTAACAGATGGCATACTGCCATGCAAGATACCGGGGAAACGGGTTATAATAGTAGCTATATATGGTATTCATAATGAGCAACCACCAATGAAATCAGAGTCCATCCTGAAAGTGTTGACCGATTCCGGTACCGGCTCACGACGTAAAATGGCTGACGCCATTCGCCAGGGCAGGGTGACCGTCAACGGCGTGCTGGTCGAAGACTTCCGCCATCCGGTCAACCGGGACACTGACCATATATTACTGGACGGTAAACCCGTTGCGCTCAGGGAAAAACGGGCTATCTACCTCATGCTCAACAAGCCGGTTGGCATCCTGTCAACAACCGGCGACGAGAGGGGACGCCGTACCGTCACCGACCTCCTTCCCGAGAAATACCGTATTCCCGGCGTGTACCCGGTAGGCCGATTGGACAGGGACAGCACCGGTCTGTTACTGCTGACCAATGACGGTGAGCTGGCGTACCGCCTGACCCACCCCCGCTTTGAGAACGAGAAGGAATACTATATACATATCAACGGTAAGCTCAATCCGGACGAGAAAAAGCAACTGGAGAGAGGGATAAAGCTTGAGGATGGCAGGACGTCACCCGCCAGTGTCCGGGAAGTAACGTCTTCGCCGCCGTTCAACTACGGCATCACCATCCACGAAGGCAAAAAGCGGCAGGTGCGCCGCATGCTGGCTTACCTGGGCTACCGCATCCTCGCCCTGAAGCGAGTCCGCATGGCAAACCTCACGCTGGGTACCCTGAAAGAGGGGAAGATAAGAGAACTGAGCCGGAAGGAAGTCAGGGGATTAATGGCTCCCAGATAGACCCACCGGCTACTCCCCCACCCGGCTCACCACCTCCTCCAGCACCCGCTTCCACTCTTTGCTCATTCGCCGGTAGTTCAGTCGCACCTGCCTCACCCCTATTTTCACCCCGTCTTGAACCGGCGCCAGCTTCTGCTTATCAAACTGCATCCCCGGCAGCAGCCGGATGACCACCTGCCCGTCTTCAGTGGTGATGGACTCAACACCGGCCCGGGTAGCCAGCGCCTTTATCCTGATGACATAGAGCAGGTTGTGCACCGTCTCGGGCAGTGCGCCAAAGCGGTCACTATACTCGCGGGCAATATCATCAAGCTGCTCAGCCTTATCCAGCCCGGTCAGTTTCTGGTAGAGACCGAGTCGGGTATTAACATCAGCCACGTAGTCCTCCGGTATGTAGGCGTTCAGCGGCAGGTCGATGGTCGGTGGGGGCAGGTGGCGGGGAGCTTCCTTCTCACCAGCCAGCTTCGCTTTCTGTTCTTCCACCGCCTCGGCAAGGAGCCGACAATACAGGCTGAAACCAACCACGTTGATGTAACCGCTCTGCTTCGTCCCCAGTAACGTGCCCGCCCCCCGTATTTCCAGGTCTTTCAGGGCAATGGTAAATCCGGCACCAAGCTCGGTGGCTTCATATATTGTGCGCAATCGCTTCTCCGCTGTCGGCGCCAGCTGCTTGCCTCCGTCGTAGAGGAAGTAGGCGTAGGCAAGGTCGGCACCACGCCCCACCCTGCCCCGCAGCTGGTACAACTGCGTCAGGCCAAACTTTTCCGCCCGGTTCACAATCAGGGTATTGACATTGGGCATGTCAAGTCCCGACTCAATAATAGTGGTGCACACCAGGACATCGGTCCTGCCGGCGGTAAAATCAGCCATCACCGCCGCCAGCTTATGTTCGGGCATCTGACCGTGGGCAATGGCAAAGTTGGCTTCGGGAACCAGCTCCTGAAGCTGGCTGGTTACCAGTGCAATGCTCTGCACCCGGTTATGCACGAAGAAGACCTGCCCGTTGCGTTCCAGTTCGCGGAGTATGGCTTCCCGGACCAGATGTTGGTTATATTCGGCAACATAGGTCTTGATGGGCAATCGCTCCTCCGGTGGGGTCTCCATGGTACTCATATCCCGCACCCCGACCAGCGACATGTGCAGCGTGCGCGGTATCGGCGTGGCACTGAGGGTGAGCACATCCACCTCCCGCCGCTTCCTCTTGAGGTATTCCTTATGCGCCACCCCGAACCGCTGCTCCTCATCGATAACCAGCAGTCCCAAATCTTTAAACGCCACATCCTTCTGCAGAAGACGGTGGGTGCCAATGCAGATATCCACGGTGCCGCTGGCCAGCCCGGCAATGATGGCGCTTTGTTCACTGGTTGATTTGAACCGGCTCAGCACCTCGACCCTGATGGGAAAAGCATCCAGTCGCTCCCGGAAGGTAGCATAGTGCTGCTCGGCAAGGACTGTGGTGGGTACCAGCACCACCACCTGCCGGTTGTCCATGACGGCTTTGAAGGTAGCCCTGATGGCGACCTCGGTCTTGCCGTAGCCGACATCCCCGCAGACCAGACGGTCCATGGGCCGGGCTTTCTCCATGTCCGCCTTGACCTCCTGCTGCGCCTCCATCTGGTCGGGAGTCTCCACGTAGGGAAAAGAAGCCTCCAATTCCTGCTGCCACAGCGTATCCCGGGAAAAGCTGAAGCCGGGTACAACTTCCCGCGCCGCATACAGCGCCAGTAAATCCCGGGCAAGCTCCTCGGCGGCTTGTTTCGCCCGCTGTTTGCTGCGCCGCCACTCCAGCGTGCCCAGTCGACTTAACGTCGGTGGCCGGTCACCGGCACCGATGTAGCGGTTGACCCGGTCTATCTGGCTGGTGGGGACATAGAGCTTATCACCGGCGGCATAGTGCAGGACAAGATACTCCTGTTCACCCGATGCCGTTTTCATGGTGGTAACCTCACTGAACCGGGCGATGCCATGTTCAACATGCACCACGTAGTCGCCTGGTGTTATGTCAACAAACAGCTTGAGCCTGGGTACGGGCTGCCGCTTCACCAGCCGCCGCTGCTTGACGAAGCCAAAAATCTCGGCATCGGTCAACAGACAGGTATCACCCCCCAGCACCCAGCCCGCCGCCAGTGAGCCCGGCACCAGGGTCAACGAACCCACCGGCGGCACCTGCC
>CAYXWH010000022.1:0-14018 GCA_964468755.1 uncultured Dehalococcoidaceae bacterium | reverse complement strand
CCCGCCGCCAGTGAGCCCGGCACCAGGGTCAACGAACCCACCGGCGGCACCTGCCCGATTTCATTAACCGGCGCCGCCAGAATGCCCTCTTCCGCCAGCAACTCGGATAACCGGCTTGCCTGATGACTGACCACTATCAACCTTTTTCCCTCATCGAGAAGCTGTGTGGTCTTCTTGATAAATGACGGCAGCTGCCCGATGAATCCGGGCGCGGAAACAAAATCCAGTCGCGGTGATTCTTCATCGGCACCGAAAGAGGTCAGCCTCACCGGCCGCTTATCGCCTATTTTGGGTTCCACCGCTTCCCAGGTAAAGTACGGTCGGGGCATATTCCCGGGTAATTCCCCCCGTTCCAGCTTCTCAGCACGCAGCTGCTCAGCCTCACAGTCCAGTTCCGCCACGGCCTGCTTGATACGGACTGGCTCATCGAGTACCAGCAATGCCTGCGGCGGCAGGTAGTCCAGGATACAGTCCGTATTGAACAGCGGGGCATAAAATGCCTGATACGGCGGTTGTTGCCGGTCCAGCAGCATGCCCAGTTCACGCCGTAACTGTACTACCACCTCGGCAGTGCAGCCGGTCAGGTCAAGCCCGTTTACGATTGACTCCATCTCAGGTTTCGCTTTCATCAGGGGAGCCGGCAGTTCCGTAGCCGGCCCAACCGTAACCGATGCCACCTCCCCCACCGAGCGCTGGGTGAGCGGGTCGAAGGTCCGGATACTTTCCACGGTATTCCCGAAAAACTCCAGCCGGGCCGGCAGTTCACCGGTGGGCGGATAGACGTCAACAATTCCGCCGCGACGCCCCATCGTGCCGGGTATCTCCACCAGGCTCTCCATGCGATAGCCCATTGCCTGCCAGCGCCGCAGTAGCTCGACCGGTTCAATCTCCGTACCATGCCCGATGGTCTGAAAGACCGGGGCAAAATCATGGTACGCCGGCACCTTACTTATCAAAGCCGGCGCCGAGGCAACAATCAGGGGAACACCGTCCTCTGTCCCGTTCCGGTACTGGGCCATCATCGAAAGCGCCTGTACCCGCTCCAATTCGGTGACAGCATCGGCGGCGATACGTTCGTAGGGCAGCACATCCGGTTCGGGGAATAACCTTACCGGCCCGGGACCTGTCCATATTTGAAGCTGCTCGTAGAGTTTCTTCCCGTTTTCCGGTCGGGCGGTAACCACGAGCATGGGTAGCTGCTGGCTCCGGTGCAGCGCCGCGATTAGGTAGGGCTTGGCAGCATCCAGCACTACCACCCGGGTGTCATCTCCGGTCCGCGATAGTCCGTCCCGCAGCCGGCGATAGTCAGCCATATCGTCAATAATATTCAGTAATGGCGATAAATCCGGCACCATTGATTTCTCCAAACACCTTTAGGGCTCGCCATAGTGACCAGCCCTCTAAAAAGATTGTAACACACATTCGCGGATAAGTTTACGTGCGTCTGGCTACACCGAGAACCAGGAACAGCGCCAGGACCATAACCACCGCATTCAGTGTCAGCCCCAGCTCGACGCCTACGATTCCCCCCACCCAGCCTATCACCGGCGCACCCACGGCAACGCCAACAGTGAGCAAGGCATGAAACATCCCGGTAGCGGTACCCCGTTCCTCCGGCCGGGTATGGTCAACGACCAGCGCCGAAATGGCGGGAAACATGGTTCCATAGGCAACTCCATACAACGCCATAGCCACTGCCAGCAGTGAAAAGACCCCTGCTATCGGCATCAGTAACAAAGAGACAATACCGAGAACCAGGCCGACAACCGTCGGCACCAGCCGTCCCGAACGGTCGGAGAGAGCCCCGACGGGAAATTGGAGAATGATAAACATGACGGCAAAAATGGCCAGCAACATGCCCACGTGAAAGGCTTCCATTCCCAGGCCCTTCACATAGAGCGGCAGCAAGGTAACCACCCCGCCGAAGGTGAAGTACTGGGCAAATATGGAACAGTAGGCGATAATGAGTCCCTTTCTCCGCAGCAGATGCTTCACACCCGGCAGAAACGCCGGGCGGGAGGGTTGAGCCATGTCGCCGGCCCGTTTTCTGCCGGGGAGAAACTGGCTCAAGACCACCCCGACCAGCAGCAGCCCCACCCCGAACAGGAAAATCGCCTGGTAGCCCAGCCGGGAAACAATCAGTCCGCATAAGCCGTAGCCCACCAGGGTAGCCGCCGAGAGCGCTATTCCGTAGGCAGCCATCGCCCGGCCTGTCCGGCCACGGCCCCCATAGTCGGCGATACCGGACATGGTGGCCGGCCCCACCAGACCGCCGGTTATCCCGTGCACTACCCGCACCAGCGCCAAGTGAAACGGCAGGCGACACAGGGTGTAGAGAAACATGCTCAGCGCATCGCCAACCAGCCCGGCAACCAGCGGCGCTTTATAGCCGATGCGGTCAATCAGCCGACCGAACAGAATATTGGCCGGGGTATTGGTCAGCGAATAGAGACCGATGATAAGACCGGCGATACCCACGCCGGCACCAAGTTCGGTGGCATAGAGTGCCATTATCGGTATCAGCAAATGCGTATCCAGAAAGCCGATAAAGGTAATCACGGAAAGAACGGGTAAACCACGTCGCTGCTGAGACTGCGATATTTCGTTCATCGGTACTGAGCAACAGGATATACCAGATGGTTCTTCTTGTTCAACTTAACTCAGATTGTTATAATGGAACCAATTATCGAGAAAAAAGCCATGAATATCGCCAGAGACAAGGGGAAGAGAACGTACCGCCGCATGGTAGTCAAATTTGGCACCAGCCTGCTCACTGCGGGCAGCCCCCGCCTGAACCAGGAGACAATAGCCAACCTGGTCGCCCAGGTAGCCAGACTCCACACCCAGGGCAGGGAGGTGGTTATCGTGACCTCGGGGGCAATCGCTGCCGGGCGCGATAAGCTGGGGGCGACCAGGAAGCGCCGGGATATCCCGTTCAAGCAGGTTATGGCGTCAGTGGGACAAAACCACCTGATGTATACCTATGAGCAGCTTTTCAGTCGGCACAATATTACCGTGGCGCAGGCGTTGCTTACCAAGACTGACCTTGCCGACCGCGCCGGTTATCTCAATGCCCGTAATACCCTTCTTGCTTTACTGGAACTCCGGGCTATCTGCATCGTGAATGAGAATGACGTGGTCGCCATCGAGGAAATCGAGGGGACCAGGTTTGGGGACAATGATAACCTCTCGGCCATGGTCGCCAATCTGATTGATGCCGACCTGCTCATGATTCTCACTGACATCGGCGGGCTGTATAACGCCGACCCGCACCGCAACCCCGATGCCCGCCTCATTCCGGAGGTAAAGCGGATAAACCGGGACATTGAACAGATGGCAGCCACTACCAACTCCAGCCTGGGCACCGGTGGCATGGCCACCAAAATAGAAGCCGCCCGACTGGCGACCGCCTCTGGCACCACCATGGTCATCGCCGACGGCAGAGAACCCGATGTTATTGCCAGACTGGCGGCTGGTGAAGCCATCGGCACCCGGTTTTTACCGATTACCGGCAAGCTGGAGAGTCGCAAACGCTGGATGCTCTGCGGGCTGTCCACTATGGGCAAGCTGGTGATTGACTCCGGAGCCGCTATCGCCCTGAAAAAACAGAAGCGGAGCCTGCTTGCCGCCGGCATCAAGCATTCGGAGGGCATGTTTGACCGCGGCGATATCGTTGACATCTATGACACTGAAGACAATTACCTCGGCTGTGGCATAACCAACTATAGCGGTCACAGTATTGATATCATCAAGGGCACCCGGTCCGGGAAAATTGGAGCACTCCTTGGCTTTGACTACGGACCGGAAGTAGTGCACCGGAATAATTTAGCACTTGTCTAGCAAGAGAGGAGGTCAATTGGCGACAGGCAAACTTTACCGACAGGACAATGAAGAATTTGTCGCAGAAGTAAATTATAAATTCCACGACGATTCACCAAGAAGCTGGTGGGGGGAACTCATCCTTAATGAGTACAAGCGCATCGGTGACAACGGTCACTTTATCATTGAATTTGAGGACAAACGCCGGGGCCGATGTCACCTTAAAAAGCGGGTGAACCGCGCCGTGAGCGGGGTGCCACCGCGCTATATTTATTACTTCAACGGCACCTCCGTGTTAGAATAGTCAGGTTGCATTCAACAGGGTAGTCGTTACCAGCCAAAGCTATCAATACCATCTTACCCGCGACAAGCATGAATATCATAAGTATCGACCTGCCTTGGGAAGAAAAGAGAAAAGGGCGCCGAGCCATAGTCGTTGCCGGGCTTGACAGACATATCGAAGTCTGTCAAGCCACCGACGATGCTGAACTGGGTCGACTGGCTCGCGTAAGTTTTGAACCGGGTTCTATTATTCTCCTTGACATACCAATAGACGGCACTGATACGTTACGTGGCCAGCATTTTCGACCCGTTGACCGTGCCCTCAGCCGCCAGACTCTGCCCGCTCTACCCGTCTCCCGGGCAGGTAACCGGGGCCGCCGGTTAAGAGCGGCGCTGCGGAAAGACAATAACGGGTGCCAGGTGTACGAAATGTACCCCTACGCTGTTTACAAGTTTTTATCCTATCTGCAACAACGGAAACTGCTCCACTGCCTCAATGATAACCGGTTTGACACCTTGCTTGATAACAGCTTTTACCGCTACTGGCCGCCTAAATACAAGCGCGAGAAAAGGAGAGAGCAACGGGTAAAGAATTTACGCCACGTGTATTCTCTGCTGACTGACGGCAACCTTGGCCTCCGTTTTACCCGTCCCCTCCCCGGCCCGGATGCGCCGGTGAATCCAGACCACCTCGCTGACGGATATGACGCTTGCCTGGGAGCCGTAGTTGGCATATACTTGGCTAAGAGGAGCCGCTATACCGGTATTTTCGGCGACTCAAAATCGGGCAGTATCCTGCTATTTATCGACCGCTGGCTGGCGGAGCAGCTCGGCAAAGATATCGCTGTGAATCAAGTTGAGCAAAGGAGCTGAGATATGAGCACCCCAAATGATGAACTGAAAGCCAAAGGCAATGCGGCGAAAGCCGCCGCCCGGTACCTGGCGTACCTTGGCACCGATGTTAAGAATAAAGCCTTGCAGAATATTGCTGACGACCTGCTCGCCAGGAAGGAAGAAATCCTCACCGCCAACAAGGCTGATTACCAGCAGGGAGAGGCTTCCGGCATGAATGCCGCCATGCTCGACCGTTTAATGCTGGACACCAGCCGACTGGAGGCTATCGCCCAGGACGTGCTGACCGTCGCCTCTCTGCCCGACCCGGTAGGCGAGGTATTTGACATGCGCACCCGGCCCAATGGCTTGATGCTGGGTAAAAAACGGGTACCCCTGGGCGTCATCGGCGCCATTTATGAGAGCCGGCCCAATGTCACCATCGATATCTCCGCCCTCTGCCTTAAGTCAGGCAACGCGATTATCCTCCGGGGAGGCAAAGAAGCCATCCACTCCAACAGCGCCCTGACCAGAGTAGTGCGGGAAGCCAGCCACCGGGCCGGGGTGCCCGAAGGAGCCGTGCAGTTCATCGAAAACACCGACCGTGAACTGGTGGGGCAGATGCTCAAGATGAACGACGTTATCGATTTGATTATCCCCCGCGGCGGTGCCCACTTGATACGAACGGTCAGCGAAAATGCTACCATGCCGGTGGTCAGTGGCGGTATCGGTGTCTGCCATACCTATGTCGACCGGAGCGCTGACGTGGATAAAGCGGTTGCTATCGTCTATAACGCCAAGGTGCAGCGCCCCACGGTGTGTAACGCCCTGGATACCGTGCTGGTGCACGCCGATATTGCCGGGCGCTACCTGCCCCGCCTTGCCGAGGAATGGGCTAAAGCCGGTGTTGAAATGCACTGTGACGAGCGGGCAATGTCCATACTGAAAGCCGGTACGTCATTGACGCTGGTCCCCGCTGTTGCCGAGGACTGGGGAAAAGAGTTCCTGTCACTGGTCGCCGCCGTCAAGGTGGTGGACTCTCTGGACGAAGCGATTGAGCACGTGCAGCGATACACTTCCGGTCACTCCGAGGCTATCGTCACCGAAGAATATCCGTCAGCGATGCGCTTTCTCAACGAGATAGATGCCGCCTGTGTCTATGTCAATGCCAGCACCCGGTTTACCGACGGGAGTCAGTTCGGGCTGGGGGCTGAGGTAGGCATCAGCACGCAGAAACTGCACGCCCGGGGCCCGCTGGGACTTGAGGAACTGACCACGTACAAGTGGATTATCTTTGGCAGCGGCCAGGTCAGGCCCTGACCGTTAGCCTGATTTGAGGGCAGCCTCCTGTATCTGAAACAGCTGCGCAATACCCTTTTCCGCCAGGGAAATTAAGGCATCCACCGTCTCCCTGGAAAAGGGCTTGCCCTCTGCCGTGCCCTGAATCTCGACGAATTCCCCCTTGCTGGTCATGACCACGTTAAAATCGACACCGGCATTGACGTCTTCATCGTAGCACAGGTCCAGCAGCATATTGCCATGCACAATACCCACACTGGTAGCCGCCACGGCACTCCGCAGCGGAAACGAGGCTATTATTCCCATATTGGACAGGGTCTGAAGGGCCTGGTACAGAGCCACGTAGGCGCCGGTCACCGCCGCTGTCCGGGTGCCGCCGTCCGCCTGCAGGACATCACAGTCAATAATCAGGGTCCTTTCCCCCAGTTCTCCCAGGTTGGTTACCGCTCGCAGCGAGCGCCCGATAAAGCGCTGAATTTCCTGGTTTCGCCCACCCACTCTACCCATCACCGAATCACGCGGGGAGCGGGTCACCGTCGCCCGGGGTAACATGGCGTATTCCGCGGTAATCCAGCCGGTACCGCTTCCCCGGAGAAAAGCGGGCACCCTATCTTCAACACTTGCCGAGCACAGGACGCGGGTCTTGCCGACATCAATCAGCGCCGAACCCTCGGCAAACCCCTGGTAGCCCGACATTATCTTTGCCTCCCGCAGCTCATCATAGACACGACCATCAACCCTTTTCAACATACATCTCCAATCCAGCCAATAGTACTTCACTATAACATTGCCAAACGGGAATGGCAATTCAAGAGTGTAAACTACCGGTAATGTACCGGGGGCGGGAGGGTGGGGAAAAATTATCCGTTTCCATTCCTTACTGCCTCATCCCTTCCCCCCTCTCCTTCAAAGCCGGGGGAAAGAAGTGCAGAAGAGACTGGCAAAAATATCGAGGGAATGAAAGAAAGGTTGAATCTGACGTAGAGAAATTTGTAAGAATATGCCAATCTAGCTGATTAAAGAATTCAGGTATTCCCGCAGCCAGCCAAGTGCGGTCTGCGCCGCCTCCTGCTTGTTCTGCTCACGGTTACCGGGAAAGGTATGTTGCCGGCTACCCGCCCCGTTCTTATCCGCCAGCCCCAGGTAGAATAGACCCACCGCCTTTTCCCGGCTACCACCGCCCGGCCCGGCGATTCCGGTATCTGCCAGGCAGATATCTACCGCCAGCAGCTTCCTGCCGCCCTCAGCCATTTCTTCAGCAACCTGGGCACTTACCGCCCCATGCCGGCGGAGCGTATCTTCGCTGACACCAATCAGCTTCATCTTGACTTCATTACTGTAGGCAGTGACCGACCCCTTATAGTAGTCCGAGCTCCCGGGAACATCGGTTATCAGGTGAGAAATCAGACCACCGGTAGCTGACTCCACCACCCCCAGGGTCAGCCCCTTCCTGTGCAGTAACTCCCCTACTTCGTGGGCTACAACGAGCATCAATAATTCCCTCTAGTCTCAGCCTATATGAATGGTTCCATCATGGCGTATATTGCCTGCGGCGGCACCTCGCCATTGCCTTCAGTCAGCCGGCGTACCACCTGTTCTGCAGCATTATGTCGGCGCTCATCAGCCAGGTTTTTCATATAGACGTACAGCCCGGCCCGCCGCCCCACGATGAAATTGGTCCGCTCTACGGGCGGCAATGCCTGAAACCGGCGGATAACCGACAGCAGCTTTTCTTTCTCTTCCGGCAGTTTCCCCTCAATCTCCGGTAACAGATTGGTAATATGGTCGCTGACAAAACTGGCGCTGCACTCGAGGTGCTCGATTAACTGCTTTTCTTCCTCTACGATTTCCTCATCCGTGGCCCGGAGGAAACTACCGTTCGCCACCTCCCGGTACAGCGGCATGCGTTCATTGACGGCGAGGGTCCGCACCCGGATAAAATCAGGATTGATTTCGTTAAGCGCTTTCGCCGTCTCGGCAGCGTGCTCGCGCCACCACTTCCGCCCACCGAGTCCGAGAATTACATACTCGCACAGCGAAATGCCCGATGCCACCACCTTTTTCCCACCCGCGATATGCTCGGCAGCGGTAACTCCCTTGTTCATATACGCCAGCAGCGGGTCATACCCCGACTCCAGCCCCAGGTGCAGTCGGGAAAGACCGGCATCGTGCAGGGCTTTCAGCTCCTCAAGACTTTTCCTGGCGGCTGTCTTTGACCGGCCGTAGCTGGTTATCCGCTCAATGCCGGGAAAGGTCTCCTTTAAAAACCGGATAATCTCCACGAGGTCATCGGTGGGCATAATCAGGGTATTGGCATCCTGTAAAAAGACATTCCTGCCGCCGGCATAGAGCCAGAGTGCCACCTGGCGATAGACATCGCTGGGCGCGTTATTGAACACCGCAGCCGCCATCTTCGCCACCTGGTTACCATGACCGGCCTTTCCGGCAAGTTCCTTAATCTGGTCATGGATAACCTTAACTGTCTGTATTTCCCGTTTTATCTCATCCACTGACCTGAGTTCAAACTGCTGCCCCTTGTACAGACCGCAGAACTTGCACCGGTTCCACGGACAGTTCCTGGTCACCCGGAGCAGCAGCGAATAGGCTTCACTCGGCGGGCGGATTGGCCCCAGCTCTAGAGACCCGGCCGCCGTTTCTCCTACAGCCATGCCAGTACCGTTTCCTTTATGTATTTAAAGTTATTCGCCACCTCATCAACACCGCTGACCATATTCATGTGTCCCGGCAGTAAATATTCGACGTCCAGTTGCGATAGCTGCTCTATGGTACGCTTGAGCTGGTCAGCGTTACCCCCGGGAAGGTCAGCCCGACCGGTGCTCCGGTCAAAGACTACATCCCCGCAAATCAATATCTTTTCCCGGGAGCAGTAGTAGCCGATACTGTCCGGTGAATGACCGGGCAAATGAAGTAACTCAAAATTCATGTCACCGGCATTAAAGCGGTTGTTTTCAAAGCAATTATCCTCGCTGAAATCTTCAGGCTGAACCCCGAAATACCTGGCTACCTGAATAAAAGATACGTCATAAAACTGCTTCTGCAGCGGGTGCAGGGTAATGCTGGCGCCGGATACCTTCCGGAAGGCATCATCAGACCAGGAATGGTCAAGATGAAGATGGGTATTGGCAATAGTCCCGATTTCTCCGGGGTCTATGCCGTCCTTGTCCAGTTCCTTCAGCAATACCGGCAGGAACTGCGGCCAGCCCGGGTCTATCAGGACACCGGGACTCCCGCGAATGACATAGGTATTACAGTCTCCCCCGCCGTTTTCCGGATAAAAGTATAGATTATTTTTTAGCTTCATGTTATCATATCCCAGATGATACGCTTGATTCGATAATAACCGGCAAACTTACTTTCTATTATATAACAAATAGTTAACAAAAACGATAAAAGGGGAAAGGGGGTATCAAAATGGGAGTTGCATCTGGAATCACCGGTGCTATTGGTGGCCTCTGCACCTTGATGGGCATTGTAACCGCTGCTGACATTGTTAAGCCCGTCATGACCGAGTTTACCTGGATGTTCTGGTTTGTACTTGCCGCGATTTTACTTCTTGCCTCGATTACTTTTGCCCTGGCACGCAGCACCTATGAATAGTTCGCGGCGATAACCGCCGCCGACCGGGAGAATTACTATTGTCCATCGCCAGCCATAATGATACCAGCCTGCTGCGACTGCGAGTCGTCACCAATGCCGCCCGCGACGAGATAACCGGCTTGAGCAACGGTGTCATCCAGGTAAAGATAGCCGCACCACCGGTAAAAGGCAAAGCCAACCGGGAATTGCTCGCCTTTCTCAGTCAGCTACTGGGTATCGGTAAGGGTTCGTTAACCATTGTCAAGGGCGTCACCAGTCACCACAAGGTAGTCTCCGTTGTCGGATTACCTCAAGAAGAGACGATGAAACGTCTTTTCCCTGAAATTCCCGTTTAAAAATCGTCTCTTGCCTATTGACAATCGGTAATTAATAGTTTAAGCTGCATAAACGAGCAAGCATAATTCTAAAGGGAGGACAAATAATGGAAGCCTATTGTGTTAAATGCCGGGCTAAGAGAGAAATGAAGGATGCCAGAGGCATCACGATGAAGAACGGCAAACCGGCAACTCAGGGTGTATGCCCCGTATGTGGGACCAAGATGTTCCGAATCGGAAAGAGCTAGACAGCAAACTTACTTCAATTCGAGATCTTAACAAAAAGACCGGATATTCAACGAGGATGAGTATCCGGTCTTTTTGCTAGGTGAACAAAAGTGTTGGGGGGGGCGATAATCGCCAGGTACCGGTTTAAGCCATGTCTCAGCAGCCAAAATTCCAGATTATCGAACATACGGCCGACGTAGGGCTGATTGCCTACGGCAGCAATCTTGCCGAGGCATTTGCCAGTGCCGCGTACGGCCTATTTTCGATTATCGCCGAACTGGAACCGGTGCAGGAAACCGAATGCCGCCGACTGGACATCAGTGAGGATGACCCGGAGGCACTACTCTTCGAATGGCTTAACCAGCTTATCTACTTTTTCGATGTTGATTCGCTCATTTTTAAGCGATTTACTATAATAGAATTTAAAGGGAACCAGTTACAAGCCGAGTGCTTCGGCGAGAAATATGACCCGTCTCGCCATCAAATCAAGACGGGAGTGAAATCAGCCACCTATCATATGCTCAAGGTGGATGAAAAGAAGAACGAGGTGCAGGTTATCTTTGACATCTAGGGGGGTGAGGATATGACCAGGTGGCAGGGGTCCCTGGAGAAAGTAGACCAGTATCGCTGGCGAATACCCACCAGCTACAAGGCAGGCATGCGCGTGCCCGGTCTCATCTACGCCAGCGAGAATATGATGGAGCACATTCTATCCGAACAAGCACTGGAGCAGGTAGCCAATGTCGCGTTCCTGCCCGGCATAGTGGGGCACTCCATGGCTATGCCGGATATCCACTGGGGATATGGATTCGCCATCGGCGGTGTCGCGGCAATGAGAGTGGATGACGGGGTGGTCTCACCGGGAGGAGTGGGCTTCGACATCAACTGCGGTGTCCGCATCCTCCGCACCAACCTGAATCAGGATGAGGTCAAACCGAGAATAAAGCAGCTCCTGGACACCCTGTTTACCAACGTGCCTTCAGGAGTCGGCTCCAGGGGCAAGATTAAGCTTACTTCCAGGGAAACCGATAAGGTACTGGTCAAAGGCTCGCGCTGGGCAGTGGAAAATGGGTACGGCCGGCCGGAAGACCTGGAGACCACCGAGGAAAGAGGAGAAATGGCTGGCGCTGACCCCAACCGGGTGAGCAGTCGAGCCAGGGAACGGGGCATACCGCAGCTCGGTACCCTGGGCTCCGGGAACCACTTTCTGGAGGTCGCCGCCGTCGACACCATCTACGAGCCGGACACCGCCCGGGGCATGGGTATCAACGAAACCGGCCAGGTGGTGCTGTACATCCATTGCGGCTCCCGCGGACTGGGACACCAGGTTGCCGACGATTACGTCAAAGAGATGGTGCGGGCAATGCAGAAATATGGCATCACCGTGCCTGACCGCCAGCTTGCCTGCTGCCCGGTACAATCCCCGGAAGGCCAGGCTTACCTGTCGGCAATGCGGTGTGCTGCCAACTATGCCTGGGCAAACCGCCAGTGCATCACCCACTGGGTCCGGGAATCATTCTGCCAGGTATTGGGGATAAGTGAGCGCGATGCCGGTCTGGAACTCATTTACGACGTCACCCACAACATGGCCAAGATAGAGGAGCATGACGTGGATGGAAAACGGGAGAGGCTGTGTGTGCACCGCAAGGGCGCTACCAGGGCTTTCCCGGCCGGTCACCCTGACCTTCCGCCACACTACGCAACGATAGGCCAGCCGGTGATTATCCCCGGCGATATGGGGCGCTTGTCCTATCTACTGGTGGGAACGGAACAGGCAATGAAAGAGACCTTTGGCTCGACCTGTCATGGTGCCGGCAGGATACAGAGCCGGTCAGCGGCGAAAAAGCACCTCCGCGGCCGGGATGTGCTGACCGCGCTGGAAGCGCGGGGCATAATGGTGCGGACCGGCAGCCTCCCCGGACTGGCTGAGGAAGCCTCTGAAGCCTATAAAGACATAACCTCGGTGGTCGAGGTGACTCACGGCGCCGGCATCTCCAGGATAGTCGCCAGAACCAGGCCTATCGGGGTTATCAAAGGGTAACCCTCACCGGGGAAATAGTACCCGTGATACTTCCTGCAGCCGGTCCAACCCCTTGACCTCATGGGGAAACATGGGCACTTCCACGATTTCCAGGTCGGCGTATTTCTCATAGAGCATATCCAGGTAGTGCCGCTGCTGCCCTGCCTTGGTCAGTAAAAAATCGGAACCCTGCGCCCGTAGCACATTATTGATTATCAACTGCCCCACCCTGAAGCCGTGCCTGTCCAGTTGATAGAAAATGCCGTCGAGCTGCTCCACCGCCAGGGCTTCCGGTATGGTGACCATGGTAAAGCTTACCTCATCACGCAGAAAACGCATATTTTCCGCGGAGAGCCGCTCCCACCGCCTGAGGATGTCCAGCACCGGCTCCCGACTGCGCCTGCCCAGCTTCAGCTTGGAATAGACCCGCGGTGCCATCCGCAAATGCCGTTCCAGCAGGGCCGGTGTTTGCAGCAATGCCAGCGTTTGACCGAGCGGAGCCGTGTCCCAGATAATAGTCTGATAGCCGTCCCGAAGATGTAACTCCCGGATGTAGTCGACCATGAACTCATCGGCCAGTCCGGGCAGCACCGAGGTCATGAATTCCACGAACCGCTCATAGTCAATATCAACAATCGAGGTAAAGACCTCATACATCTCACGACCAAACTTATCATCCCACATCTTCCTGACTTCAGCCTCACCGAGTTCACTTATGTAAAGTTTACCCGGCACTACGGCTGGTTCTATACTGCCGTCAACCTCAAAGATATGGGACAGCGATGGCGTGGCATCGGTGGATATAGTCAGTGTTTGCCCCGAGGCGGCATAGTGCAGCGCCGTCGCCGCGGCACAGGTGGTCTTGCCGACACCACCCTTCCCGGTAAACATGGTGACCCGGCCCCGTTGAGTCGAATCATGTACCACGTCTGACATCTTTGCCTCCATTCCGCTATCACGCCGCCTGACTACCATTCAACCACTATGGTAGCCATCACCGAGCTTGAGGTCAAGGTTGCTGATGGTGCCCGGCTACCTCCCTGATAAAGGCAAGGCATATCAACGCGCCCAGGCCGGCAGCCGCAGTGCCAATCAGGAAAGTAAACTGCGGTCCCCAGGCAGCCCAGACAAATCCGGCCAGGGCTGACCCGATAATAACCCCGATGTCTTCAAACACGCCGTATATCCCCATGGCGGTATTCTGCTGTCGCCTCGGTATCGTATCCGAGAGGAGGGCTACCGCGGCCGGGCTGAACATCGCCAGGCCGATACTACGTATGACAACAAACCCGATTAACCACAGGAAACTGGTGGTAAAAGCCATTCCCGCCATGCTGGCAGCGAATACCAGGAGACCGGAGACCATTAAAAGCCGCTTCCCCTTCCGGTCGGCCAGCATCCCCATTGGCACGCCCACTATCACGGTGGCAACCCCCCCGATGGTGAATAAAATGCCAACTTCGGTCGCCTGTACCCCCACTACCTGTGTCGCCAGCAAGGGCAGAAAGGCGATGGCGATACCCATCCCCAGAAAGAGAAGGGCGGCTACCACACTCTGCACGCCAAGGGTACGAAACAGGTAGCCACGGTCGACTGACTCCAGTCCG
>CAYXWH010000021.1:0-25339 GCA_964468755.1 uncultured Dehalococcoidaceae bacterium | reverse complement strand
GACGACCTACGCGCGCGAGCTGGCGCCGCTGGCGGGCCACTATCCAAGCGTGCGCCTGGGACCGCCGTGGTGGTTCCACGACAGCCTGAACGGCATGATGCGCTATTGGGAACAGGTGACCGAGACGGCAGGGCTGTACAACACGGTCGGCTTCAACGATGATACACGCGCCTTCCCGTCGATCCCGGCGCGGCACGACGTGTGGCGGCGTGCGGCCGCGAACTGGCTCGCCGGGCTGGTGGCGCGCGGGGTCGTGGACCATCTCGCCGGCGTCGTCCATGTCCACGACCCCGCGGCGAATTGTTCCTATATAGACGATTCGGTGAAGGTCTTCAAACGAATTGACATCGGGTTGGTCACCTCGGTTGAAGGCGGACTTATTGTGCCGGTCATTCGCCAGGCTAACCGGAAATCACTTGAAGAGATTGTCCTTGCCAGAGCCGACCTCGTCCAGCGAGCCAGAGACGGTAAAATCGGAATGGCTGAGATGAAGGACAGCACGTTCACCATCTCCAACCTGGGAATGTATGGCATAGACCAGTTCAGCGCCATACTCCAGCCCCCTGAAGCCGCCATCCTGGCTATTGGCCGTAGTGCCGATAGAGCCGTGGTACGGGAAGGCCAGATTGTGGTACGACCGATGATGACACTGACGTTATCCATCGACCACCGTGTCATCGATGGTGTTATCGGGTCACAGTTCCTGCAGAGCCTGAAAAACTACATTGAAAATCCCGCAGTCTATTTTTACAGTATCGCTTCAACATATAACCAGCGTTAAGGGGTAAAACAGTGACGAAGAATATCGTGGTAATCGGCGGCGGGCCCGGTGGCTACGTCGCTGCCATTCGGGCGGCACAGCTAGGCGCTCAGGTTACCCTGGTCGAAAAAGATACACTGGGCGGGACCTGTATCAACCGGGGCTGTATTCCCACCAAAGCACTGCTGGAATCAGCCAGTATCCTGTCGCAAATCAGGAACGCCGCAACCTTCGGCATCTCCGTAGAGGGAGTGTCGGTAGATTTCCCGGTGGTAAACGAGCGTAAACAGGCAGTGGTCAAGCGACTGGTCAACGGCGTTAACACCCTGATGAGGCGAAACAAGATAACGGTGGTCAACGATACAGCCACCCTGGTCGATAACAAGACCGTGAGCATCACCGGACAGGGCAATACCATAACCGCCGATAGCATCATCATCGCCACCGGCTCAACACCCGCCACCGTTCCCATCAAGGGCGCTGACCGACCGGGCGTTATTACCAGTGATGACGCCCTGACCATGGAGCAATTTCCTGAAAGCATGGTAATCATCGGCGGCGGCGTAATCGGGCTGGAGTTCGCCCAGATTATGCACCGAATGGGCAGCGAGGTAACCATCGTGGAGATGATGCCGCAACTGCTGCCGACCGAGGACACCGAAATCGCCGGCAAGCTGGAAGATACCATGCAAAAGGAAGGCATCGCCATACATACCGGCGCCACTGTCACCGGCATCAGCAGCGCCGACGATGACAGGGAAACCGTCTCGTTCTCTACGGAAGGTAACCATGCCCAGGAAATCACTGCGGAAAAGGTACTGCTGGCAGTCGGCCGCCGTCCCTACACCGATGGTCTCGGAGTCGACAAACTGGGGATAGCGATGGACAAAGGCAGAATCGTGGTGAACGAGCGCATGGAGACCAGTATTCCCGGCGTTTATGCCATCGGGGACGTGATTGGGGGCTTGATGCTCGCCCACGTTGCCATGGACGAGGGCAAGTGTGCCGTGGAGAACGCTATGGGCATTGATAGACTGATAGATTACCGGGCTGCCCCCCGGTGCGTATACACTTCTCCTGAGGTAGCCGGTGTCGGGTTAACCGAGAAGGAAGCCAGAGAGAAATACGTGGATATAAAAGTCGGCCGATGCCCGCTTGCCGCCAGCGGCAAGGCAGTCATACTGAATGAGACATCTGGAATGGTGAAAATTATCACCGATGCCAGCTACGGTGAAATTCTGGGGGCACACATTATCGGGCCCCATGCAACCGAACTGATTGCCGAGTCTGTTCTCGGCATAAAAATGGAAGCCACTTTTGACGACATTGCTACCGCTGTCCATGCTCACCCCACGGTGTCAGAAGCGGTGATGGAAGCGGCACTAAACGTAGAGGGAAAGACCATCCACTATTGAACCATGGTAAATTGTGTAGAATCCGTCCCCAAGTTGAACCTCTGCCGGGCATATAACCTGGGTATTATCGAGTACGAGCAGGCGCGGCAATTGCAAAACAATCTGGTATCCGCCCGCATCGCCGGCGACATTCCGGATATAGCCCTGCTTCTCCAGCACCATCCTGTGCTGACCATCGGTGCCTCGGGAAACGAGCAAAATATCCTCACCTCCCAAGAACGGCTCGCCAGCAAAGGGATACCGGTCATTCGCACTGACCGCGGCGGTGATGTCACCTACCATGGTCCGGGGCAGCTGGTGGGGTACCTTATCTTCGACCTTAAAACGCACGGAACAGGACTGCACCAGTATGTGCGCCGGCTGGAAGAGGTCATTATACGGACTCTGAACCATTTCTCGATTACCGCCCACCGTGACCCGCAGTACCCGGGGGTCTGGGTGAGGCATGCCAAGATCTGTGCCCTGGGCATCCGGGTGTCTCAATGGGTGACCAAGCATGGATTTGCGTTGAACGTGAACACTGACCTGAAGCACTTCACCGGCATCATCCCGTGCGGCATAGCCGACCGGCGGGCGACCTCGATGGCACAGGTGCTGGGACATGAGATTGCCCTTGAAGAAGTAGCCTCATGCCTGTGTGAACAATGTGCCCGGGTCTTTCATATCAATATCAGCGAAAAACCGGCTGAGGAACTTATTGGCTACTATGTCCGGTAAGCATCCAGAGTGGTTGAAAAAGAAGGCGCCATCATCGTCCATCCTGAGCCAGATGGAAGCGCTGCTCAGCGGACTCTCACTGCACACCGTCTGCCAGAGCGCTCTCTGTCCCAATATGGGGGAATGCTTTTCCCGCCGAACGGCCACCTTTCTCATCCTGGGCGATATATGCACCCGTAACTGCCGTTTCTGTGCCATCACCAAGGGAAAGCCGTCTCCCCCTGACCCCGCCGAACCCGTCAACGTTGCCCGGGCGGTGAATCAGCTAAAGCTCAGACACGTGGTCGTTACTTCGGTAACCAGGGACGACCTGCCCGATGGCGGTGCCGACCACTTCTGCAGAACGATAGACGCCATCCGGCATATCAATCCCGGGACAACCGTCGAGGTTCTCATCCCCGATTTCCGGGGCTCTGTCCAGGCGCTGGAAAGCGTGGTCAACCGCTTACCGGAGGTTATTAACCACAACGTGGAAACGGTGCCCCGCCTCTACCCGTCGGTGCGCTCCCTGGCAGATTACCGGCGCTCTGTCAACCTGCTGCGAACGGTAAAGTCCATGAACCAGAAGATACTGACCAAATCGGGGCTGATGCTGGGACTGGGTGAGCAATACCGCGAGGTAGTTGCGGTACTGGAAGACCTCCGTGCTGCCGGCTGCGATGCGTTGACCATCGGTCAATACCTGTCGCCTTCACCGGAGCACCACCCGGTACTACGCTATGTCACCCCGCCGGAATTTGACGGGTACCGGAGACTGGGAGAGGAAATGGGCTTCGGCTATATCGCCTCAGGACCCTTTGTCCGCAGCTCGTACCGGGCGGCAGAAATGGTAAACACCCTGAGTCGAAATACAATTTCACGGGGACTGCCGGTAACCGGGTAATCATCAATGCAGGTGCAGTGCAATAAAATAACACTGGTTTTGATATAATGTAAGGGAGGGAAGTATGGTAGCCGGAACCTATCAAATTACTGGACCACAGGTAATTCGTTTCGGAGCGGGCACGCTCAACACCCTGTCGGATGAGGCAACCAGGGTAAAGGCAAAAAAGGCGCTCATCGTCACCGATCCCGGCGTCAATCAGGCGGGACTGGTAAAACCGGTACAGGACGAGCTATCCCGGGCCGATCTTTCCGTTGATGTGTTCCCTGACGCCGAACCGGAGCCAACCATGACCAGGCTAAATGCTGCCGCCGGGGAGCTCCGCATAGGCAGGTACGACCTTCTGGTGGGACTCGGGGGTGGGTCAAGCATAGACACCGCCAAGGGACTCTCCGTGCTGCTGGCTCACGGCGGCGACGTGCAGGACTACATCGGTGTCGACAAGGTTCCCGGCCCGGGCATACCTGTCTTCGCCATACCGACAACCGCCGGGACCGGGAGCGAGGTTACCAATATCGCCATTTTCAGCAATACGGAGAAGCAACTCAAGCAGGGAATGGTAAGCCCTTACCTGTTTGCCCGACTGGCACTGGTCGACCCGACCTTCACCTACGGCTGTCCCCCGAAGGTTACCGCCGCCTCCGGCATTGATGCCCTCGTCCATGCCATTGAGTGCTACACCAGCAATAAAGCCAGTAACTTCACCGATGCCGTGGCGGCCAGGGCAATGCAACTGATTGTGGGCAGTCTCCGGACTGCCGTGAGCAACGGCTCCGACGAAACAGCCAGGAGCCACATGGCGGAAGGGTCGCTTCTGGCCGGTATCGCCTTCGGCAACGCCGGCGTGGCTGCCGTCCACGCCCTCGCCTATCCCCTCGGCGCCCGCTTCCATGTGAGTCACGGGGTAGCCAACGGGCTGCTGCTCCCCTACGTTATGGAATGCAACCTCTCCGCTGACCTCGCCAAGTACGCGTTTGTCACCCGTATGCTGGGAGTAAACATTGAAGGTATGACTTCTGAGCAGGCTGCGGAACGCGGAGTAGCTGCGATAAAATCCCTGGTAGCCGACATTGGAATTCCCGCCCGACTGCGTGACGTCGGTGTGCCCCAGGAAGCTCTGGAAGGGATGGCGGTAGCCACCATGGATGTTACCCGGCTCCTCGCCAACAACCCCAAAAAGCTTACGCTGGAAGACGTCCGTGGCATCTGGCAAAATGCCTGGTAGTACCAATGGGAGTTATAGCGACCTGAGTAAGTCAAGCGCTAAGGAGGCTGATGATGAAGACAAAGCAGGAATACATCGAAAGCATACGCAATATGAACTTCGAATTATACATGTTTGGTGAACGGATTACCAATCATGTAGACAACCCTATTATCAAACCGACCCTTAACTGCATGGCGGCAACCTACGAAGTCGCCGAAATGCCCGAATTTGAAAAGGTAATGACAGCTACATCCCACCTGACCGGAAGGAAGATAAACCGTTTCTGCCACATCCACCAGGGCACGGAAGACCTGGTAAATAAATCAAAGATGGGCAGAATGCTGGGTGCCTATACCGGCTCCTGCTTCCAGCGCTGCGTTGGCATGGACGCCCTGAATACCCTGTCCATGGTATCCTACGACATCGACCAGAAATACGGCACCGAATATAACCAGAGGTTCTTGAAGTACCTGCAGTATGTTCAGGATGAAGACCTGGTCTGCTGCGGCGCTATGACCGATAACAAGGGGGATAGAAGCCTCCGCCCATCCGACCAGCCGGACCCGGACCAGTACCTCCGGGTAGTCGAGGAAAGACCGGATGGTATTGTTGTCCGCGGCAACAAGATACACCAGACCGGTGCGGTAAATTCTCACGAGATAATCACCATGCCCACCCGGGCGATGCGGGAAGAGGACAAGGACTACGCTATCTCCTTTGCTCTCCCCAGTGACACCCAGGGAATTATCTATATCTACGGCCGGCAGTCCTGCGATACCCGCAAGATTGACAGCCCCAACATGGATGCCGGCAACATGCTCTACGGTGGACAGGAGTGCATGGTAATCTTTGACGATGTTTTTGTCCCCTGGGAACGGGTGTTCATGTACAAGGAATGGGACTTTGCCTTCGACCTGGTGGAAAAATTTGCTTCCTATCACCGGCAGAGCTACGCCTGCAAATCCGGAATCGGGAACGTGCTTATTGGTGCTGCCCAGCTCATCGCCGAATATCAGGGTACAGCCAAAAACGCGCTTATCCGGGACAAAATCACCGATATGATACATCTGAATGAGACCATGTTTTGCTGCAGCCTTGCCTGTGCCCATGAAGGTCATCAGGAACCCTCGGGAACTTACATGGTTAACACCCTGTTCGCCAATGTATCCAAGCTGAATGTCACCGAGTTCCCCTATAGAATTGCCAGACTGGCGCAGGACATCGCCGGCGGCACGGTGGTTACCATGCCCTCGGAAAAAGATTTCAGACACCCGGAAATAGGCAAGTACGTTGACAAATACCTGAAAGCCGTTGATGGAGTCCCCACCGAAAACCGCATCCGCGTACTGCGCCTGATTGAAAACCTGACCATGGGCCTCGGGGCGGTATGCTACCTTACCGAATCCCTGCACGGCGCCGGGTCACCTATGGCTCAGAAGATTATGATTGGCCGGCGCGCCAACATAGAAGGAATGAAAAACGCCACCAAAAAGCTGTGCGGCATCAAATCTTAGTCTGCCGGTATAATGCCAGAAAGGACGTACAAAGAGAGGAAGGTATCATGAGCAATCTCTATGAGCGGAGACCGTGGTTAAACCATTACCCCAAAGAAGTGCCCCACGATATCGAAATCCCCGCCATGACCGCCATTGACATCTTTGAGAACTCGGTATCCCGGAGGCCGCAGGCACCCGCCATCCATTACTTTGACACTACCGTCACCTATGAGGAACTGAATGCCATGGCGAACAGCCTGGCCGCCGCTCTCTACGATATGGGTGTCAGGAAAGACGACCGGATTGCCCTGGACCTGCAAAATGTCCCCCAATTTCTCATCAGCCAGTATGCCATATGGAAGCTGGGGGCTATCGTGGTGCCATTAAATCCCATGCACCGGGGCAAAGAGCTGGAATACCTGCTGAACGACTCAGGCGCCAGGGTGGTTATCGCCCTGGAAAATACCACGTATAAGCTGGTAAAAGAGGTGCTGGATAACACATCCGTAGCGAAAGTAATTACCACCTCGGAAGTCGATTTTCTGCCACCGGGTCAACCCGTCCCCGACATGCTTAAAAATTTCCGGAAACAGAAGCCGCCGGAGACAGATGACCTCCTGGAACTGGTCGAGCAGTACCGGAACCAGACGGCACCCCGGACGCGGATAAGCCCCGACGATGTCGGGCACCTGATATATACCTCCGGAACCACCGGGCCGTCCAAGGGCGCCATGAACTGTCATGGCAATATCGTCTTTAACGCCAGAGTCTATGAAGCCTGCTGCCGACTGGATACCTCGGACATAGTGCTGGGAGTTGCCCCGCTGTGCCATGTTACCGGCACCATTGCCCACCTGGCGATTGCCTCACTGCTCGGCATACCGGTCATTATCAATTACCGGTTCGACTCGGTCGAGGTGCTCCGCCTCATTGAGAAATGGCGGGCAACATTCACCCTGGCTTCGGTCACCGTTTTCATTGCCCTGCTCGACCACCCTGACATCAAGAAGCGGGACCTCTCATCGTTCACCAAGGTTTACAGCGCCGGTGCTCCGGTACCGGCGGGATTTGTCGACAGGTTCGAGGAGACGGTCGGTATCTATATCCATAACCTGTACGGACTGACGGAAACCACGTCACCTTCTCACCTGAACCCGCTCGGGGTGCGTGCCCAGGTCGACCCCGAATATGGGGCGCTCTCCATCGGTTTCCCGGTACCCAATACCTATGCCAAAATAATGGATATCGAAGGCGGCACCAGGGAAATGGCACCCGGTGAGACCGGCGAGCTGGCCATCAAAGGGCCGGGAGTGGTCCCGGGCTACTGGCATAAACCGGAAGAATCGGCGCACGCCATCCGGGACGGCTGGCTGTACACCGGCGATATCGCCAAAATGGACAAAGACGGCTGGTTTTACGTGGTCGACCGGAAAAAAGACCTTATCAATGTCTCCGGGTTCAAAGTGTGGCCCCGTGATGTAGAAGACGTCCTGTACCAGCACCCGGCGGTACGGGAGGCAGCCGTCATCGGGATACCGGATACCTACCGCGGTGAGACGGTAAAGGCGTTTGTCTCGCTACGGGAGAGCTACGATAAGGAGGTGACACCGGAGGAATTGACTGATTTCTGCCGGCAGCGAATGGCTGCCTATAAATATCCACGGATTGTGGAGATAATCCCGGAAATTCCCAAGACAGCCACCGGCAAGTTTCTGAGACGGGTGCTCCGTGACCGGGAGACGAAAAAAGAATAGCGATCTTACCAGCTACGAAGAGCTGGACCGCCATCAACTATATCAATCGTGGCGATAATATATCTGCCGCTCAGAGACTGCAATGCCGCCCGTAGTTCTCTTTCAGACCGGGTGCGTTGGGCGGCAGCCGCCAGTAATCAAGCGGCAGTTCGCCAACCTCCACCTCACCGCCCTCCTGCCTGACGGTCACGAACTTCATCCATTCCGGCGGATCAACCTCCGGGTAGTCGAGTCGATTGAAGCCCAGAATCGCGCTGCTCGCCTTGCGGGCGAGACAGGCATGCATGATTATCTCACCCACGGTAAGCCGCGAGAGACACTCAAGGGTACGCCACAGCTCGTGCGGGTTCCGGGCACAAGCCCTGGCTGCCTCGCTCTCCCGGATGCTATTGAGCCACCACAGCCCCATCCGCAGTATCCTTTCCGTCTTGTACTCCCCGCAGTAGTCCTGCATTATGCGGCATATTCCCGCCTGTAGCTCCTTCCAGCCTATCCCGTCCTTTTGCTTTACCGGCGCATAGACCCGCTTCTTCTCGGCATCTATCTGTTTCCGGTCAATGACCGGCGGCGCTGCTTCTCTGGCATATGCGGCTACCTTTCTCCCCACGTACCTCCCCGCCGCCGAAGAACCGGCACAGCCGCCAAATCCGGCTATCTCGCTCCCGGCCACATACAGACCTTCCAGATTGGTCCTCAGATCCCAGTCTACCATCAGACCCCCGGCGCCAAAAAACCGCCACTGGGGCACTACTGTCGGCCCGGCTCCCATGCCATGCGCCTGCAGCATATCCTTATCCGGGTCAAAGCCGGCTCCGGTATACTTATCATAGATAGCAATACGGGTCTTGCCTTCGTTACCGACCATGAGACCGAATATCGCCCTCCGCTCATGCTCGGGCATGCTGGATAAGTCAGCATATAACGGCAGCTTGTATTCGCCTTTCCTTATACGCTCATTTAAATCGGGGATGAGGTACGGGTAGCGGTGTTCATACCGTCCCTGAGGTCCCATAAGGACAAAGAACTTCTGTCCGGGCGCCGGGTGGTACCGCTCCGATACCGTTTTCAACACCCTTCCATCCCGGTCTACCCAGGGAACTTCTTTACCGTCGGCATCAACCATGCTACAGGCAAACCAGGTATTGTGGGCATTTCCGGCGCCATACGCCGGATAGCCGAAGGGGCCACCGGGTCCTCCGGCAGCGCTCCTCTCCATCAGGGCAAACTCAGCCCCGGCTCGCCACGCCATGGCAAAACCATCGCCGGTGTTATTGGGGTCTTTGTGCTCGGAATTGGAGCCCTTCAATTCCGATGAGAATATCCATATACGGGTAGCCCCACCGGCAGACATCACCGTTGCTTTTGCCTTGAAGATATAAAACTCGCCGGTTCTTACATTCACTCCGGTGGCACCAACCACCCTGGCACCCGTCTTGCCCCCTTCGGTGAGCAGACTGGTCGTCATAGTATGTTCATACATTGCCACACCAAGTCGTTTGAGTTCATTATAGAGTGCCGCCTTCAGGTTCGCCCCTCCGCGCAATCGAATGGTATGCTTGTTATCATAGTCATAGGCAAACAGCAATTTCGTCTCTTCATCGCGGAACTCGGCGCCGGCAAACTCATCATCCACATCCCTGATTTCTATGCCCATGTTCTCAAAGTCGAGCAGGGCGTCATAGCTCTCTTTACATGCAATGTAGGCAACGTGCTGAGAAGGAAATCCGCCGATGCACGAGCCCTGGGCACCGCCCGACTCCACCATCTCTTCCGGGGAAATGGTGCAGCACGGGTTGGTACAGGCATCATGCCAGTGGTCAATCCCGGCACCTGCCGAGCCACTTCTGGATATGGGAGCCTTGTCCACGACGATAACCTTTGCCCCCTTTCGGGCGGCATGTATTGCGGTGAAGCTGCCGGCAACACCGCAACCTATAACAAGGACATCGGCAACAACCTCATTCTCCTCACCATAGTGAACCGGATATGGCCATTTCAGTGGTATGTTCCCCAGCGGTTCCGGATAGGTATCCATCTTTCACCCCTTTAAAGTAGTAATAATCATCCGTTGCCATTATGGCTTCTCAATAAATATTCATAACACTGGTCTAATGTAAGTGGCTAAAAGGTAAAACTATTATAATGAGCGATTTGTTCAATGTCAATGTTTATTAAATAGTCGATTTGGGCATTAAAATACCTATTGAAAATCCAAAACACCCGTTGTAAACTATTCCAAAATATGAAAGGAGGAAATATCAATGCGAAGTCCAGCTCGTTTCGTTGTCGACACCCACACCCATATCACCACACTGTATCAGCCGGCGGGGGAGAAAAGCCTGGAACTTGCCCGGCAGGGGAAGTGGACGGGACTCGGTGCCGAGGTCGAACCATTCGACAACTCCCCTCTCTGCCTCTATGACATGGAGCGGTACGGCATCGACATGTGCATGCTGAAACCGAGCATGCCCGGCACTACCAACGAGATGCAGGCGGCGCTGGTGGACAGGTACCCGAACAAGTTCCGCGCCTTCTGCGCCGACCAGACACTGAAGCTCAAGGTCTGGCGCGAGGAGGCGAAGTGGACCCTGGACGATGCTGCCGACGAAGTAGAAAAGGCACTGAAGACCGGCAAGTTCATCGGTATCGGCGAATTCGTGCCCGGGGAAAGAAAAACCGGGAAACTCTTTGAAGAACGCCTTAACGAATACCGCACCTTCGCCGACCTGGCCAGGAAGTACGGAGTCAGTATTGACTTCCACGATTTCCATAACCACCACTTTGACACCTACCAGTTGATTTCCCAAATTGCCATGGAGTACCCGGATGTCCCCGTCATCTTCTGCCACGCCGGTTATTCCATAGGCGCCTATGCCTACGGGTCCGATGTTATCCACAAGGCATGTGGCGTAGCCGGACGCTTTAACAACATCTACCTGGAAACAGGCAACTGGCCCGCCGAGTATTTTGAGATTGCCATCAAAGACCCCAATGTCGGTATCCCCCATCTTATCTGGGGCGGCGACTACGGTCACGTCCCCCAGTACATCATGGCTAATCCGGGAGGCGATCCAAGTAGCTACTCGACGGTAATGAAGCACTTTCCCAAGGTGCCGTATTACCACATCGACTGGTGGGGCTGGGCGCTGCACCAGATAGACAGAATCAGGGACTGGGTAACCGCTGACGAAGTCAATTTAATTCTCGGCGGTAATGCCGCCAGAATATGGAAACTTCCGGTGCCCTATGAGCGCATGTTCCTGTGCGGAAGACCTGATATCTGGGGTATTGACTGGGAGAAAACCGTGCCGTATATTCCCAAAGAACAGGTCATCAATCCCGATAAGTAATATCGATTCCGTGGCGCGCGCGGGAGTTTTTCCCGATGGTAATCCGTTAAGCAGTGGTTACCGGGATGAGTCTGAAAACAACAGACGTCAGGAGAATGGTCTCTGGTTTCGCTGGTAATAAAGGAGGTCGTGAGACATCTCATGACCTCCTTTGCCGCATCGGTTTGAGCTTCAAACAGTTGCTACCAGCCAGCATCAACGCTACTTCTATCTTCTGAAATATTTTATATCAACTGGTATTATATAATGACGATTAGTAATATTTGACATTATTAAATTTCTGATATACCCTGATAACAACTTTCCCACTCAGGTGTAAAAGATGACTGAAAAAAGCCACCGCTGGACATGGGAAGAGGACGGGGTACAAGTGGTACGTAGTACCGCCTGGAGCGGCCCCGGATGTCACCAGGGCTGTGGAGTCCTGCTGTATGTCAGGGATGGCCGGCTGATAAAGGTGGAGGGCGACCCGGAGCATGCCCTGACCCAGGGGCGGCTGTGCCCGCGGTGCTTGGTGATGCCAGAGGTCGTCTATCACCCCGACCGCCTTAAATACCCCATGAAAAGAACCGGCAAGAGGGGAGAAGACCGGTGGGAACGGATAACCTGGCAAGACGCCCTCGATACCATCGCCAATAAATTTAACCAAATCAAGCGAGAATACGGCGCGGAATCAGTGTTCTTCTGCAATGGCACCGCGCGGGACATTATCTACTACATCACCAGGCTTGCCTATTCCTTTGGCAGCCCTAACCTGATGGCTTTTGGCCCGCTGCACGGGCACGCCTGCCACGTTCCCAAGGTAATGACCATGCAGTTTACCATCGGCGGGTATCAGGTCGCTGACTGCGCCCAGTTTTTCCCCGACCGCTACGACAACCCGCAATGGAAGGCGCCCAAATGCATTATTATCTGGGGCAACGACCCAACCCAATCCAACCCCGACGGTTTCCTGGGACACTGGATAGTCGAGTGCATGAAGCGGGGCAGTGAACTCATTGTTATCGACCCCAGGAAGACCTGGTTGGCGACCCGCGCCAGGCATTGGTTGCAGATAAGACCGGGGACAGACAGCGCGCTGGCGCTGGGCATGCTGAACGTGATTATCAACGAAGGCCTCTATGACCGCGATTTCGTCCAGAAGTGGACCTATGGATTTGATGAACTGAAGCAACGTGTCCAGGAATATCCACCGGAAAGGGTGGCGGAGATTACCTGGATTCCCAAAGACCAGATAATCGCTGCCGCCAGAAAATACGCCACCAGCCATCCCGCCTCAATTCAGTGGGGTGTCGCCCTCGACCAGACCAAAGAATGCATGCCCACCCTTCACGCTATCGTCGCCTTAATGTCGGTTACCGGTAACCTGGAGTCGCCGGGCGGCAATACCCTGCGGGGTTCGCTTTTCGGTTTGCACCATCTCCTCAGCTGGGGGCTGGAGCTTCTCCCCGAGGGACAACTGGAGAAAAAGATTGGCGCCGGTATTTTCCCGCTCCACGACTACGGATACCCGATGCCGCCGGGCGCATACCTGGTAGAGCAGCTCTTATCCGGCGAGCCATACCCGCTAAAAGCCGCCTGGATACAGACCACCAACACCTTCGCCTGTGGTGCCGCCGACTCCGAGCGGGTGTATCAGGGCTTTAAAAAACTTGACTTTGTTGCCGTTGCCGACCTGTTCATGACGCCCACGGCTATGGCTTTTGCCGATATCGTGCTGCCGGCAGCCACCTACCCGGAACGGGACGGGGTCTATGTGCCCATAGGCGGTTCCGACTGTATTGGCGCCATAAACCGGGCGATCGAACCCATTGGCGAGTGCAAGTCTGATATGGAAATCAACCTGGAGCTGGGGAAAAGACTTAATCCGGAGGCATGGCCCTGGTCGAACGTTATAGAAATGTTTGATGACATGCTGCGGAATTCCGGGTTATCCTTTGCCAAACTGAGAGAAGAGGGGCATCACTATGATGCCTTTCACTATAACAAACATGAGCAGGGGCTGCTGCGCCCGGACAAACAGCCCGGCTTTGACACCCCGACCGGTAAGGTGGAACTCTACTCCACCATCTATGAAAAATGCGGGCTTGACCCGCTGCCTTACTTCGAGGAACCCCCTGAAAGCCCGGTCAGTACCCCGGATATAGCCAGAGAGTACCCACTGGTACTGACCACCGGTTCCCGGACCCGCTACCGCTTCCATTCCGAGCACCGGCAGGTCCGTTCCCTGCGCCGCATGGACCCTGACCCGATTATCGAAATTCATCCCGATACCGCTGCCGGGCTGGGCATAGAGGATGGCGACCCGGTATATATCGAGAATACTCATGGCAGGTGCCGGCAAAAAGCCAGACTAACCGATAACATTCATCCCCGTGTCGTCAATGCCCAGCATGGCTGGTGGTTCCCGGAGAAACCGGGGCCGGAACCAAGCCTGTTCGGAGCCTGGGAATCTAACATTAATCTACTGCTCCCCGGAGGACTGACGGGGAGAGCCGGCTTTGGCTACCCCTTCAAGGCACAGATGTGCCGGGTGTACAAAGTGGAGGGAGCATAATGCCCAAATACGGTCTGCTTATCGACTATGAGTTCTGCGTGGGCTGCCGTGTCTGCGAGCTTGCCTGCCAGCAGGAGCACAACCGACCCGAAGGAGGGTACGGCATTTACGTGAATGAAATCAAACCGGAAATAAGTGGCGGCAAGCTCTATTTCTTCCCCTTCCCCACCGACAACTGCAACCTGTGCGGTAAACGCGTCGCCAAAGGCCGTCAGCCCGCCTGCGTGCACAACTGCTGGGCAGGGGTTATGAAGTTCGGCAAAATCGAAGAGCTCAGCGAGGAGATGAAGAAAAAGCCCCGCACCGTACTCTGGGCGCCTCACTAGAACCAAAACGAATGCCTGGAGCGTCCGCCCCAGGCACCCGCTTCAGCGATACACCGTGGCTATACTATTTTTTACCCGTGTATCTGATTGGCTAGTCGGGATGAATCACCTGGTCTTTTGATACGTAGGGAATTGTCTCCTCCCAGTCAACGCCCCAGATATCGGGTCTACCGCACATGAACATGCGCTCATGGGGGACCGGCAGTTTCCATATCCTGGCAGCATTACCGCCCAGAATCAGGTTAATCTCATCCTGGGTTAACATATCCCTGAGTTTGTCTATCTGGTGCAGTGACCAGCCCCACCAGTCAATCTGGTAATGAGGTATTCGCGCCCATCTCTTCATGGCACTGGAAAAGGTAGGCGGGTCAGCATCGGGTCGAGTGACAATGTACTGGGGAACATGACCATAGTCGGTACCCAGCATAAGCTGGGACACGCCGACGTTGGGGTCTTTGATGGCAATCTCGTAATACTCGGCGGGCCAGGTACCGGTCTCCATATAAATGTTCATACCGCGACCGACAATCGCCGTCCCCACTACATTGCACGCCTTGCGGATTTTGTCACCTCCGAAGGTATAATCCCCAATAGAATAGCCGCCGTGGCAGAAGATGATGGTCACTTCAGGGTACTCCTGAGCAAGCCGGGACAGAAGTGCGTAGGCGTCCCACTCGTAGCCCCAGGAAAAGTCATGAAAATCAAGGGTAACCCCATACTTTTTTGCCAGTTCGGCAAAGGTGCGGTACTCATCAAGTCGTTCCTTGAAGGTATATACCTTCTTGTGGTCCCAGTCCCGGGGTACAAACTCACCGATACCGATGAACTTGCCGGTCTTGAGTGCCTGCTCTACCTCGTCGGCGGCGTCATCGAGCGTCCATTTCGCCTCACCCCGGGCTACCTTGATCTTGAGCTTCTGGTCGGCGCAGAAGGCGCGGAACTTGTCCGGGTACTTGTCCACGAGCGCCGCCTGCGACTCATTGGTGGTGCCGGTGACGCTTGGCTTCAGCAGCAGCATATCAACACCGTACCGCTCCATGTCATAGAGACAGAGACCTGAATTCTCATAGACCTCAACCTCCCCGTCATCGGCAGCTGAGGGAAGACCCGTCCACAGCCCCTTACGGGCTAGGTCTTCGGCGGTTTTCCCCTTCGGCCGGTATAAAGTAGTGATGTGTCCATGAGTGTCGACAACAAAACGTCCTGCAGCTCTCAATTGTAATTCCCCCCTTTCATAATTTTGACTTCATTACATACCATATTCTGATGTTTGTCAATGATATTCAGTAATGATATCTAAATAACTCATTCTGGCTATTATTTGAGCTAATAACGCCCGTTTCGGTCGTTACTGATTCCCGTTAACTCCAATACCTTCATTTCAAAAGGAGCACCTTGACGAACCTGTTCATACTATCTAGAATATCCTTGAATAATGCGCTACTTTTCACAATCACGGCGACGTGGTCATACTGATAAAGTCCAGTTATTCTTTGGCACACCGAATAAACCGGCCATGAGTGGTGCCAATCTCATCCTCGGCTCCGGGTGAAGGCAAATTGCTTCAGGAATTAAGGGTTAAAAACTTCGGCATCGTTGAAGAGATACACTGGATATTGGGCAGTGGTCTCAATATCGTTACCGGTGAAACCGGAGCCGGCAAATCGCTGGTAGTTGACGCCGTAGAAGCTGTGCTGACCGCCAGCGCCGATACCGAGTCAATCCGCTATGGAGCCAGCGAAGCCTATCTTGAGGCAACGTTTGCCCTGCCCTCCAGCGAAAATACTTCACCACTGATCGCACTACTGGACGAAAAGGGACTGGATGCCGGAGAAGGATTCCTGACGCTCAGTTACGAACTGCGCAGGGAAGGGCGCAGCACGGTCCGGGTCAACCGTCAGGCAGTACCCCGAGCCCTGCTGCAACAAATCGGCGGGCACCTCGTTGATATCCACGGTCAAAGCGAACATTTGTCCCTCCTCAACAAGGATTTTCACCTTACGTTCCTGGACTCGTTCGCCCATACCCGGCACCTGAGACACAACTTCAGCGCCAGGGCTACCGAGCTTTCCCAGACTGAGCACGAACTCAAGGCACTGGTCGAGCAGGAGAGAGAACTGGCACGCCGCCAGGAATACCTGCGCTTCCAGGTAGAAGAGATAGGGCAGGCACAATTACACGAGGGAGAGGAGGAAGATCTTACCCGGGAAAGGGATATTCTCTCCTCGTGTGAAAAGCTTAAGTCAGCTGCCTATGAGGCGTACCGGGCTATCCACGGTGACGATACCGCGCTTACTTCAGCATCAGTGCTGGACAGGTTATCCGAAGCGGCTACCGCGCTCAGGCAGCTCGCTGAACTCGATGCCGCCCTGAAGCCGTCGCTTGAGTTTATCACCGATAGTCTACACGGGCTTGAAGAGGTAGCCCGTGACATCCACTCCTATGCCGACCGATTGGAATATGACCCGCAGCGGCTTGCCGAAATAGAAATACGGCTGGGGCTACTCGGTGACCTGAAGCGCAAATACGGGCACAGCATTGCCGAGGTACTTCACTACCAGCACACTTCCGAAGCCGAGCTTGACGGCCTCACCCATTCCGCAGAGCGTCGAACACAGCTCGAAGCGCAGTGCCATTCTCTCAAAGAGGAAATGGGACGCATTGCCGATGAGCTTTCCCGAATACGCTCGCAGGCGTCCGAGGAGTTAATAGCTCGAGTCGATAAGGAACTCAAGGACTTAAACATGCCCCAGGTTACCTTTGCCGTTTCCATAAAGCAGCTTGAGGCTCCCGATGGCATCCCTTTCCCTGACGGCAAATGGTACGCATTCAGCAAAGAAGGCGCGGATACCGTCGAATTCATGGCGGCAACCAACCCCGGAGAACCACTGAAACCACTGGCGAAAATTGCTTCTACCGGGGAAATCTCCCGCTTTATGCTGGCGCTAAAAGGCGCCCTTTCCGAAGCCGATGATATTCCGGTGCTTATTTTCGACGAAATCGATATCGGTGTCGGCGGCAGGAGTGGCGAAGTACTCGGGAAAAAGCTATGGGACCTTGCCCGGGCTCGCCAGGTCATCTGTATTACCCATCTTCCCCAGATTGCCGCCCTCGCCGATGTCCATTACAGCGTCAGTAAGGAGACAACCGGTTCCCGCGTGTCAAGCGTGATTGAACCCCTCAACGGGGAGTCACGGTTAAAGGAGCTGGCGGTTATGCTGGCTGGCCCCCACTATACCGAGACCTCCCTTACCAGCGCCCGGGAACTTTTGCAAAAAGCAGCCACCTGGAAACAAGCCAACGATAATCAGAATTGAGACGCCCTCCGGCACTATGTCCCGCATACTTCAATAGTACATGGAGAAGATATAATGTATGGATTTACTGTTCTGCTGATAATCGGTGCCTATCTGCTCGGCTCGGCGCCGCACCTTGCCTGGCTGGCACGGCTGCACGGCTCCAATCTTGACGGTGATTTCCACATCGGTCTATGGCAACGGGCGGGAAAGCTCATCGGGGTCATCGGTTTTCTGGGCGAGTTTGCCAAAGGTGCCATACCAGTCCTGGTAGCGAAATGGCTGGGCTTCAGTCCACTGGCAACCGGTCTTGCCGGTCTGGCAGCAGTGAGTGGTCAAATGTGGCCCGTTTTTTCCCGGTTTGACGGCGAAAAGGGTAACAGCATAGGTATCGGAATGGTTGCTGCCCTGGTGCCCAACGCCACACTGCTGGCTCTGGTGCCGATTATAGTGTCGATAGCCATCCGAACCGTACCGCGCCTGCTCAAGAGCCATAAATTCCCCGATGAACAACCCCTTATCGGCGGTGCCCCCAGCAGGAGCCTGCCCCTGGGCATGGCAACCGGCTTTCTGGTAGTGACAATCGCCAGCTGGTGGCAGGGCGAACCGCCGGCAATAATCGGGTGCTGCTCGGCGCTCTTTTTACTAATAATCATAAGAAGGCTCACCGCCGGGCTTAGCGTCGATTTGAAAACAAGCCGTAATCTCAGAGCAATATTCTTAAATCGTTTCCTTTACGACCGTGGTATTGTGCAATGGCGAAAAGAAACGTCGTCAAACCCGGACACACGGCCTAAGTAGGCTGCCCGGCTACCCTTCCCACCTGACCGGCGCACGACTCACTGGAGCGTCATGGTACAATAGCCAGAGAAGCAACTGCCGATTGAACCGGGACATGAACCACCGGTAAGGCAAGGCCGACCATGACTGGCTTTATACCGTGTTATGTCAAGCTATACCATAATGGCGAGCTCTGTAAACGGGTGGGTAAACTCTACGCCATACTCGAGTCATGTGAGCTATGCCCGCGAAAGTGCCATGTTAACCGCCTCAAAGGGGAGAAAGGATATTGCCATTCCGCCCGGGAACTGGTGGTCTCTTCGTTTGGACCCCATTACGGTGAAGAACCGGAACTGGTCGGGCAGCATGGCTCAGGCACCATCTTCCTGACCAATTGCAACCTGCTGTGCCGTTACTGTCAGAACTATGAAATCAGCCATCGCGGTGAAGGCGACACGGTAACGGAAGAAACAGCCGCCCGGTACATGCTCAAACTGCAAAACCGGGGGTGCCACAACATCAATCTGGTGACACCAACTCACTTTGCGCCACAGCTGGTTAAAGCCATTGAAATCGCTGCCGGAAAAGGACTGAATATACCGATTGTCTGGAATTGCGGCGGCTATGAACACGTCGAGACCATCCGGCTGCTGGACGGCATAGTGGATATCTACATGCCCGATATGAAGTACAGTCAGCGTGAACCTGCCGAGAAATACTCCGGCGCCCCGGACTATTTTGACCGGTGTCAGAAAGCCGTCGCCGAGATGCATAGTCAGGTGGGTGACCTTGCCGTTGACGAACGCGGTATCGCCCGGCGGGGTCTGCTGGTACGGCACCTGGTCCTGCCCGATAACCTTGCCGGCTCGGAAGCAATCCTGCGGTTTATCGCCAGCCTTTCCACTGACACGTATGTCAACATAATGGAGCAGTACCGGCCCTGCGGCGAGGCTTACCGGTATCCGGAAATAAACCGAAGACCAACATTAGCCGAATACCTCCGGGTTATCGAGACGGCGCGGAGCCTGGGGCTGCACCGCGGTTTCACGGCAGTTATTCCCTATTTGTAGCCCACGGCCGGAACAACCGAGTCAAGACCGGCGTTTCCCGTCGCCATTTCATGGCTGTCTCTACCCGGGGTAGCTTAGAGAAGCTGTTGTACCTCTACCATCCTGGACCGGCGTAAATACCGGTCACAGCCACCGGAAAAGCCGCCACAGCCGACCTTTACCATGAGAAAATCACTACCGCCCATTGCCCCATGAACCCGGTCAAGCTCAAACCCTTACTATCTCGGCTCGTATCCCGTCACCAATGGTTATCAAACCAAAGGAATGTTTTGCCTGGCCCGGGTTAAACAGCAGACTGCCCTGTAGATGCTTGTTAAACGATTGATGGGAATGACCGTAAATGACAATATCCGCGTCACCGAACAGCTTCTTTACCCTCTCGGCAATTCCCCAGGGTGCGCCCCACCCGTGCACCAGCCCAATCTGCTTCCCATCCACCGTGAATAGTTCCCGTGGCGGCAATCGGCGCTTGAGTTCATCCGAGTCCATATTACCGCACACCGCCTTCACTTCACCCAGCTTGCTGAGTCCCTCAAGCACTTCCATCCGGGTGAAGTCCCCGGCATGGACAATAAGGTCTACCTTCTCCAGAGCCCGCAACACCGGTGCCGGGATTTCGTCGAACGTTCGGACATGGGTATCAGAGATGACGCCAATCTTCACCATTCGCCTCCGTTATTTCCTGCATTAAGTTCTCGCACTATCTGCCGAACAACCCGGGGACAGTATTCAGCAGCATACCGAGCCAAAGACCCGTCAGCAGGTCTGGTATCACCAGCAACACACCGCCGAGAGTAAGCAGCCCAACCGCCTGATTCCAACATTAGCAGTACTTCCTTGTAAACTGATTAACAAAACCATTGAACAGTGTAACCAATGCACTATTACCATATTATACCGTCCCGGTAAACCCCGGGAAACCGGCCAAGACCGGTGAAGCAGTTATTGATTCGACTGCCGATGAATTCTCCGTTTTTCCGAGCGGGTAACTACGCCGATACACAACCCCGGCTTCTGCCATTTCGACCACGGCGTCTTTATGCCGGAAAACGCACCGCTCAATCTCCTATGTATTGACATAACCGCTTGTGAGGTGTACAATCCCAAGCCGAACGGTCTTTTTTTGTTGAGCTTAAAATTATAAATAATTCTGTGCTTACCGCACCATTAATTATTAAGGAGGTGCCTATGTAGCATGAAGCGATAGTAGACCGAAGGTTAAATACCAAGATATCACGAAAGGAGACTGAGTAATTGGCTCAGCTTACGAGAGATAGATGGACCGGTCGAGTCCCCTTTATCTTCGCAGCGATAGGCTCGGCAATCGGTCTGGGAAATGTCTGGCGGTTTCCTTACTTGACCTATGAGTATGGTGGTGGAGCATTTCTGATTCCCTGGATAATTGGCCTTATCATACTCGGCATCCCCTGGATGATGATGGAGTTCGGTATGGGCCGTTTTTTCCAGAGAAGCGCGCCCGGTGTCTTTGAAGGCATTGGCAAGAAATGGGAGTGGCTGGGATGGTGGCCGGTATTTGTCGCCTTTCTCATCGTCACCTATTATACGGTGGTCATCGCCTGGGCGTTACATTATGTGGTCAGCTCGTTCTCGGTAGCCTGGGGCATTGGCGAAGCCGGAGCTAAAGGAGCCGCACCATTCTTCTTTGAGAAAGTCTTAAACCTTTCGTCAGGTCCGGAAGTACTCGGCGGACTGCAATGGCCGCTGGTAGCCGGGCTGGCTTTTGCCTGGATCGTTCTTTTCTTCATCATGTTCCGTGGCGCCAGGGCAATCGGCAGGGTCTCAATATGGCTGGTGTGCATCCCCTGGCTACTGCTGATTATCCTTCTCATCCGGGGACTGACCTTACCCGGAGCCATTGACGGGCTCAACTACTATCTCACTCCGGATCTCAACGCACTACGAAATATTGATGTCTGGTTTGGCGCGTTCAGCCAGATTGCTTTTACCCTTTCTCTCGGCATGGCGGGAATGTTTGCCTATGGCAGCTTTGTAGCCAAGAAGGCAGATGTTACCAATAATGCACTCATCACCTCGTTTTCCAATTGCGCCACCAGCTTTTTCGCCGGTTTTGCGGTATTCAGCACCGTTGGCTTCATTATGCAAGCCCTCAACATCCCGGTGGGTGAGGTTAGCGTCGCATCGGTAGGTCTGGCGTTCGTGAGCTACCCGGTGGCTATCTCTATGATGCCGGGAGCTAACGCTGTGGTCGGTGTAATATTCTTCCTCTGCCTTTTCCTCCTGGGTACCACTTCCGCCTATTTCCTTGCCTATGGAGGAGTAATATCACCGATAATGGACAAATTCGGCTTGAGCCGGGTAAAGGCTACGTCAATTGTCTGCGTCATCGCCTTCCTCATCGGACTTATATTTACCACCAGGGGTGGCCTCTACTGGGGCCCCGATATTCTGGATAGAGCAGTCTCTTTCTACGGCTTGCTCATAACCGGCGCCCTGTCCTGCATTGTTGTCGGCTGGGTATTCGGCGCCAAAAAAGTCAGAGAACACCTGAACGAGACCTCGGATATCAAGATTGGCGCCTGGTGGGACTGGATGATAAAAATCGTGGTACCGGCCGGCTTGCTTTTCGTGGTTATCTACGGAGGCTTCATGAAGGATATCGCGGAGCCCTACGGAGGATATCCACTGTGGGCAGCTTCCATGATATGGGTAATACTGGTGGTTACGCTTATCCTGAGCTTTGTGCTCCAGGCAGTTAAGACCAGAACACCACAAGGAGGTGAGTAGCCGATGACCACTGGCGCTATTATTGCCACGGTTATTATGTGGGCAATATTTATTGGTGGACTAAGCTTTTGTCTTTCCCGCCTTGGTAGAGGCGGCGAATGGAAGGAATAACCGGTAGTCGCTTTACCGGTCGTACCCGCTGAATAAGGCAAAACCACCAGCTACACGTACTACAGAGCCGCCTCTCGTAACGAGAGGCGGCTCCACAGTTTATTCCCGTAAAGAACCCGCTATCCCCAGCTCACGATAAGCGGTGAGCTTTTATAGGGGGAAACATATATCGCATTTTGCGGACAGTCAACAACACACCATCCGCAGAGCATACAGTCTTCAGGATACTGGATAACCGCCTTCTTGTTTTTCTTATCCATCCGGATGACATCCATGGAACAACTGTTAACGCATATCCCGCATCCATTGCATAGCTCAGTATCAATCTTTTCAATTGCCATTGTAATTACCTCCTCAGATAGTAATGAGCCCGTTCACACGCGTGAAAACAATCCGGGTTATTCTCCGGGGAACGGGTTCGGATATCGCTCTTTATAAGATCGCGACAGGTCAGGCCACCACTCCTTCGGCACCGGCTTCTTATAGGCTTTCATCTCCCCGTTTTCCGCTTTCAGGGTGACCCATGCCAGCCAGTTGGGGTCATCCCGGCGTGGATAGTCCTCACGGTAATGAGTACCCCGACTTTCCGTTCGGAACAGCGATGCCTTCATCTTGCTTTCAGCAGTATGCACTATGTTCCTCGTCTCATGAGCCAGGCGCAGCTCATGCGGGTCACGAGCGTACAATTTGGGGACCATGTGGTCTCTCAGGAACTCGATAATGGTCAGTGCCGCCTTCATACGGTCTTCTTTCTTAATATAAGTAATGAAATACGGTATCATGGTATTCCGCAGTACCTGCGTAACCCACCGGGGACTGAAGCCCCCCTTGCGTTCGGTAGGAGCCAGAATTGCTGCACGCAGTCGCGCCAGGTCAGCAGTATTTACCTCGGCTTTCCCCGCGTTCCGGGCATATTCGACGGCGGCTAACCCCGCCCGGGTACCGGTCACCGCCGCACCGGTCAGACCGTAGCCAACACCGGGATAAACCGCGCCACACATCATGGTGGCACAGGCATCACCGGCGGCGAAGAGCCCGGGAAGCTGGGTAGTACCCCTGGTATCAACCGGCCAGATGCCGTCCGAACCATGCACGGATAATCCGGTGGCAGCCCCACCTACCCGGCGAGGTCCCTTTTCACCCTCAAAAGAACCAAATACCGGCGCCCGACCGGCATGGGCTTCAAATTCCAGCTCCATAAAATTCGACCCGGCAAGTCCCGGCAATTCCTGACCATCCACATTAAATCCCTTGATAACCTGTACCTGAGGGGGGCCAAGGTCCAGAGGCATGTCCACAGGCGGCTTCATCCAGAGACTCATGCCCATAGTTACGGCTGGATAGTCAGCGCTGGTGCTTTTCATTTCATTCCACTCTTTGCCGGTTATCTCAGCACCAGCCTGGTATGCCATCACCTCACCATCAGCGGTAAGCTCAGATACAGGCCAGCCATCCGGCCGGTAGCTGGCACATCCGCTGCACATCACCGTTGCTTTTGCCTTGAAGATATACAGTTCGTAACTGTCCACGGCTATGCCGATAGCACCCGCAATCCTGCCATCTTGCTTCAGCAGGTCGAGCAGCATCACCCGGTCAAATATTTTTACACCCTGCTTTACCGCCTGCTTTCTGATGACCTGCCCGAAGACCCGTTTCTCCAGCTGTACGCTCTCGGTGTCTATTCCGGGGAAGCGGCTTATTTTGATTTCACCCTTCTCATCCTTCTGGACCTGCACGCCATAGGCTAACAGGTCATTGTATCTATCATAAGAATCTTTGAAGAGGATCTCGGTCCATTCCCGGTGGTTCACATACTCACCAATAGTATTTACATGCTTCATCCAGTCGTCCATGCGGTGCCCCCAGGAAGGATTGAATACCGCGAAAAAGAAGGCATAAGGAGATGAACCGGCTTTCCCGGCGTAACCTTTGTCAACCAGGGTCACATTTACTCCCTGTTCTCTCGCCTTTATCGCAGCGAAAAGCCCCGACATGCCACCACCAATAACCAAAACATCAGTTTCAAACACATTTTCCTTCACCATCGTCTATTCTCCTTTCGATTCTTACGCTTATTAATTGATACCCCTTTGCGCTGGTAAGTTATGATTGACTGCTCATATCCTGCCTTCGTCTTTTAACTGCTCGAAATCCTCTGTCCAAAACTTAGTTTCTGTTCCTGCTTTGTCATCCCAATTCATTCCCATAGGACTAATTATCCAGAGAGGTATGGTATGTTTTTCCTGTTTATCAATTAACACGCTCAATGAATACCGCCCAGGCTTCATAACTTCTACTGCTTTAAGATCAAAATGCTCGTACCATCTTAGATGAATGTCCCTTTCTGGCACGCCTATCGCTGTGGTTTCAGTAAATAAATGGTCTACAGCATCTATATCCATTAAATCCAGTGTGATATTAAATGACAGGTCGTGTTCAGCCTGAGACGCATAACAGGCTAAAACAACGATTAAATCTGTGTAGAAAGGGTCATCTGATTTTCGCTCTTTATAAATAGTATCGTATATACCCACAATGTCATACGTCCCCGCCTACTCATTGTACCTTACTTCCTTGGCTCAAGCACCCCATAATATGTCCATGATATTCACCTCATTCTTGGAGTGCTCTATTTTACCATACACCATATCCATCTACCTACCTCCTAGATTACGCCATCAATCATAAAAAATTAGGGGCAGTCAAAATCAATCGTAATTTGGAAGAAATCTCCTTTCCTAAAGATTGACCACTATTTAAAACACGCTCACCCCGGTATCATCAGATTTGGTAGCCAGAGCGATACTTGCGGAAAAGCTATTAAAATAGCCATGGCAATCAGCATGGCATA
>CAYXWH010000020.1:22152-25450 GCA_964468755.1 uncultured Dehalococcoidaceae bacterium | reverse complement strand
TCTGGGGGGAAGGCTGCGGGAAGTAAAACCGGTTGACCTGCCCGAGTTTACCGATGACCGCTGCCTGGTAATCATTGACAAGGTGCTACCCACACCCGCTAAGTATCCCCGCCGCCCCGGCATGCCCGCCAAGAGGCCGATTATTTAATATTTGAGCAATAAGAAAGGACATTCCAAGAGGGGCGAAGCCCCTCTTTTTAATTCATCCCCCTTTCTTTGATAGGAGAGGGGGATACAGGGGGTGAGGTGAAATCATTCTATGAGGATGGGAAAAGAGGCACAAAGAAAGAAATATTTTCAGAATTATCTATTCCCACCCAAGCCGCCCTCGCGCCATCTAAGGCTTATCCGGCGGGTCTATGCCCCACCATCCGCCCTCGCGCCATCTAAGGCTTATCTGGCGGGTCTTGCCCCACCATCCGCCCTCGCCTAAGGCTTATCCCGCAGGTCTATGCCCCACCCCCCACCCTAGTAGCATCTGGGGCTTATCCGGCAGTATTTTTCCCCTTTGTCAAAGGGGGGATTTCAAATCCCTCTCAATCTACCTTTATGAAAGGGAGAAGCTTATGCCCACCCGCAGGGAGTCCAAGAGGGGCGAAGCCCCTCTTTTGCAAATCTTCCCCCTTCCCCTGGGGGAAGGGGGATTAAGGGGTTGAGGTGAACAAACCATGTTGATAAGCACTACAAACAATAGTAAAATAAACTAGTATCGTACTATCTCACCTGGGGTAGCGTGAGGAGGAGAAAATGGAAACAGGTACCTGGAAGGTCAAGACGGGACTGGCGCAGATGCTCAAGGGCGGGGTGATTATGGATGTAGTAACCCTGGAGCAGGCCAAGATTGCTGAGGAAGCCGGCGCCTGTGCCGTAATGGCACTGGAGAGGGTTCCCGCCGATATCAGGGCTGCCGGCGGCGTCGCCCGCATGGCTGATTTAACGGTTGTGGAAGCGATTATGAAGGCGGTGTCCATACCGGTAATGGCGAAATGTCGCATCGGGCACTTTGTAGAAGCACAGGCACTGGAAGCGCTCGGTGTCGATTATATTGACGAGTCGGAAGTACTCACCCCGGCCGATGAAAGTCACCATATCAATAAGCATCAGTTCAAAGTCCCCTTTGTCTGTGGCTGCCGTGACCTTGGTGAAGCCCTGCGCCGGATTGGTGAAGGGGCTGCCATGATTCGCACCAAGGGCGAAGCCGGTACCGGCAATATAGTCGAAGCGGTACGGCACATGCGCACCGTCATGGACGGTATCCACAAGCTGAACGGCGCTCCGGAAGAAGAGCTGATGACGCTGGCGAAAGAGATGGGTGCCCCTTACGAGCTGGTGGTTGAGGTACATAATAGCAGCAAGCTGCCGGTAGTGAACTTTGCCGCCGGTGGAGTGGCCACCCCGGCGGATGCCGCGCTGATGATGCACCTGGGTGCCGATGGTATATTTGTCGGCTCGGGAATTTTCAAATCGAGCAAACCGGCGGTCAGAGCCAAGGCGATAGTCAGGGCGACCACTCATTTCAATAACCCGGAAGTCATTGCCGAAGTCTCCAAAAACCTGGGTGAAGCCATGGCTGGTCTGGATATCAAACAAATCCCGGTAGAGGAACTGCTGGCGCAGAGAGGTTGGTAGTATGAAAATCGGCGTCCTTGCTTCGCAAGGTGCCTTTGCCGAGCATATCACTGCATTAAAACGATTGAGCGCTGAAGCGGTACCCGTCCGTTTGCCCCGTGAACTCAACGGGGTGGACGGGCTTATTATTCCCGGTGGGGAAAGCACCGTCATTGCCAGGCTGATGCTTGATGATAACCTGAGCGGAGATATACGGGAACTGGCCAGGAGCGGTTTGCCCGTAATGGGTACCTGTGCCGGCGTTATTGTCATGTCCAAGAAGGTTTTTCCATCTACGCTGGAGCCGCTGAGAATAATGGATATCAGCGTCAGGCGTAATGTGTTCGGTCGGCAACAGGAGAGCTTTGAGACTGAGCTCCCTATTCCGGCGCTGGGAGAACCTGCTTTTCCGGCTATTTTCATACGGGCTCCGGCAATTGAGCAGGTGAATGGCGCGGTGAAAGTCCTGGCCAGGTTAGCCGATGATACCATTGTCGCCGCCCGGCAGGGGAAATTGCTCGTCCTGGCGTTTCATCCGGAACTGACCGATGACCTGAGATTCCACCGGTATTTTCTGGATATCATAGCCGGGAAGCAGTAAGCATAGTGGAGAGGGGTCTTGCAGAAGTTAATTACTGATGACCTGGATGCCCTGCTTGACATTTTACCACCGCATGTTTGCCAGCCATTATGCCAGCGGAGTGATCTCAGTGAGTTGCTGGAAGTTGTCCTTGACCTGGGGCGACCGCCTGAGGCACGATTTCCGCGGTCGGAGGTAGTCCTTGGTGAGAAAGAGGTCGGGGATAAGGACATTGAGTACGTAGTTTCCCGTATCGGCAGTTTCGGTGATGACAACCGGGCCGGTATTGAGCGCACCCTTCACCGCATTTCAGCGATTCGCAATCGGGAAGGGCGCATCGTCGGTCTTACCTGCCGGGTAGGCCGGGCTATCTTCGGCACCATCAAGGTTATCGAGGACCTGGTACAATCGGGCAGGAGTGTCCTTTTGCTGGGTCGACCCGGTGTGGGCAAGACCACCATGTTGCGGGAGGTGGCCCGGGTACTGGCTGATGACCTTCGTAAGCGGGTTATCATTGTGGATACTTCCAACGAGATTGCCGGTGATGGTGATATTCCCCATCCCGCCATTGGCCATGCCCGTCGAATGCAGGTAGCTACTCCCAGACAGCAGCATGCGGTAATGATTGAAGCCGTGGAAAACCACATGCCGGAAGTGATTGTGATTGATGAGATTGGCACCGAGCTGGAAGCTATGGCAGCGAGAACGATTGCGGAGCGTGGCGTCCAGCTGGTCGGCACTGCTCACGGCAATACACTGGACAACCTGATGATGAATCCCACCCTTTCCGACCTTATCGGCGGCATACAGTCGGTAACGCTGGGTGACGAGGAAGCCAAGCGGCGGGGTACCCAGAAGTCCATACTGGAGCGCAAGTCACCGCCTACGTTTGATATTGTGGTGGAGATACAGGACTGGGACCGGGTGGCCATTCACCCGGATGTCGGCGAGGTGGTTGATGTGATACTTCGCGGCCAGCCTGCCGCCACTGAAACTCGCTGGCTGGATGATAAGGGCGAGGTCAGAATAGAAAGGGCGGAGGCAGAAGTAGCGGTAACCAGAGGCACCCGGGAAAAGAGGAAGGTTAAGGTTAAGGAAAAGGAAAAGGAA
>CAYXWH010000020.1:0-22052 GCA_964468755.1 uncultured Dehalococcoidaceae bacterium | reverse complement strand
AAGAGCAAGAGCAAGAGCAAGAGCAAAAGGAAGAGCAACCACCGCGGCCTTTCCTGTTTGGAGTGAACCGGTCGAGACTGGAACAGATGGCCAGGGAAATGGACCTGGAACTGCAGATAGTCAGTAATTTGAGAGATGCCAGTATGTTCGTCACTTCAAAAAACTACTACCGGCACAAGCCACAAAAGGTAAGGGACGCCGAGGCAGCTGACCTCCCCATCTATGTTCTGAAGAGTAATACCCCGGCGCAAATCAGGCAATTGCTGCACGCGATGTTTCCCGCGATAAGCCGGGGAAAGGCGGAAAGTATCCGGGCGGCGCTTGATGAGGCTGAGGATGCTGTGGAGCGGGTCAAGGAGGGGAAAGAAATAATAGAACTGGGCCCGCAGAGCGCCTATATCCGCCGATTACAGCACCTCATTGCTGAGCGGAATAACCTGCCGTCGCGCAGCAGTGGGAAAGACCCGGGGCGGCGGGTCAGGATATTTCAAGAAAGGGTCAGGGAATAACTCATGGCACTGTTTATTACCTTTGAGGGGGGAGAAGGCTCGGGCAAGAGTGACCAGGCCAGGGCGCTGTACCGGAAGCTGGCCAAACTGGCTATCCCGGCACTGCTGACCCATGAGCCCGGCGTCACGCTACTGGGCAAAAAGGCAGCCTACCTGCTCAAGTGGAGTAACACCGTAAAGATATCCCCGGTGGCGGAGCTATTGCTATTTAATACCTCCCGGGCGCAGCTGGTGACCGAAGTAATCAAGCCGAATCTGGAGAGGGGCACCCTGGTGGTCTGTGACCGTTATGCTGACTCAACCACCGTGTACCAGGGCTATGGCCGTGGTCTGGATATGGCAATGGTGAAAGGGGTTAACCGGATTGGAACGCTGGGGCTGATGCCTGACCTCACCGTGCTGCTGGATATACCCGCCGAAGAAGGACTGGCCCGTAAGAATGATGACAAGGCTGACCGTTTTGAGCAGGAAGCGCTTGCCTTCCACCACCGGGTGCGTGAGGGCTATCTGAGACTCGCCGAGGAGGAGCCAGACCGCTGGCTGGTGGTCGATGGCCGAAAGCCGAAAAAAGAAGTGGCGTGGATTATCTGGCAGCGCGTAAGCCGGATGCTTTCCGGATAAAGATGGATATTAAAGGGATTAAGCGCCTTCAAATCAACAAGTTATTCTTCTCCCTCCCCTGGTAAGGGAGGGGGATAAAGGGGGAGGGTTGCCAATTAATCGCCTGATACCCTCATTTGCCGAGGAAGAACTGCTGGCGGCACAGGGTTACCAGCTGGTTGCCGGTGTGGATGAAGTGGGGCGGGGGGCTCTGGTGGGACCGGTAGTGGCGGCGGCGGTTATCCTGCCCCGTGGTATGAAGGCTCGCTGGCTGAAACAGGTCAGAGATAGCAAGCAATTAACGCCGGCGGCGCGTGAGTTCCTCTTTGATTATATTCGTGGGAGCGCGGTGGCGACCGGTACGGGCATAGTAGATAACGGGTTCATTGATGCTCGGGGGATAATTCTGGCAACCAGGCTGGCAATGAAAATGGCGATTGAGCGGCTGGCTCCCCCGCCGCAATATCTTGTCGTTGACTTCATGGCGCTTCCCGAGGTAGCACTGCCGCAAAAAGGGATTATTAATGGTGATGGATTGAGCTTTTCCATCGCCTGTGCCTCGATAGTCGCCAAGGTGACTCGAGACCGCCTTATGGTGGAAATGGACCGCGATTTCCCCGGTTACGGGTTAGCCAGGCACAAGGGCTATGGCACCCGGGAGCACCTTGACTGCCTCTCCCGTCTGGGACCATGTCCCCTGCATCGCCGTTCTTTCCGCCCGGTAAGGGAATTGATGGAACGGGCACAATGAGGCGGAGAGAAACCGGAATCCTCGGCGAGAAGCTGGCTCAGGATTTTCTCAAGCAGCGCGGCTACCAGATTGTAGAGACCAACTACCGCTGTCCCGAGGGTGAAATTGACATTGTCGCCCGGCAGGGCGATTGTCTGGTTTTTGTTGAAGTGCGTGCCAAAACGGGCAGTCAATTCGGCAGCCCGGAAGAGTCAATTACCCCGGCGAAGATGGCGAAGATGAGAGCCACGGCAGCATATTACCAGCAGGCGCACGACTGTTCCTTACCCTCGTGGCGCATTGACGTGGTAGCGGTGGAACTTAACCACAGGCGGGAAGTAGTGCGCCTGGAGCATATCGAGAACGCGGTGGGTGAAGCCTGACGCATTTTCGCTTTACCACGGTATCCGGTTATGCTAGAATAAACCTCGAGGTAGTGATGTGGTTGGGCTGAACGTCAAAACACTGCGTGTTATCGATGCCAATATAAACCGCATTGGCGAGGGGCTGCGAGTCCTGGAAGATATTGCCCGCCTGGTACTTGATGATGCCGGTCTGAGCCAGCAGTTGAAGGATATGCGGCATGAGCTGGTGAAGGTTGATTTGACACTGGAGCAGCGGTTGCTTCAGGTGCGGAACGCCGCCGGTGATGTTGGCTCCAATCTGGAGGCATCGGGTGGGCAGGCGTATAAAGACCTTGGCGGGACAGTGGTGGCTAATGCCCGCCGGGTGCAGGAAGCGCTGCGGGTAATAGAAGAAATGGCGAGGAACCCGGGGGTTGCCCTGGAGTCAGACAGGTTTAAGCAGGCACGGTTCCGTATTTATACCATAGAGAAAGAGCTATTCGCCGGGCTGGTGGACCGGAATATGGCTAAGGACGAGTAAGGCAGTGGATAATCTGGAAATGATTGCCGAGCAGACACGGCAGACCCTGGCGGCTAAGGATGCAGCCAGGGAAAAGGCGCTGCCGTTATGCCGCGATACCATCCGGCACTGCAGCCAGGCAATCCGGGCGGTACACCGCCAGGAATTCGAGTCGGCGGAGCAGTTGCTCGGGACAGCCCGTGAGCTTATCCGTGAGGCAGAACGGGCGGTCGCCCCGTATGGTGAGTTAAGCAATACCGGTTTTATCCGTGATGCCCAGAAAGAGCTTGCCGAGGGGCGTATTACCCTGGCACTGGTGACCGGGAAGCCAATTCCGGACCCGGGAGAGCTGGGTGTTGATGTGGCGGCGTATCTTAACGGCATGGGTGAGGCGGTGGGAGAACTGCGCCGTTACCTCCTTGACAGTATGCGGCGGGGTGACCTGTCCCGTGGTGAAGAACTGCTGGCTGCCATGGACGATATCTATAGTGTCCTGGTGACCATCGATTTCCCTGACGCGCTTACCAATGGTCTGCGGCGTACCACAGACATGGTCCGTGGAGTCCTGGAAAAGACGCGCAGCGACCTTACTCTGGTTATGCGGCAACAAGACCTGGAGCACCGATTAGAGAAACTTGAAGGCGGTCTGCACTGAGCTAACCGTTGATTTTTAGCAATAAATAGGCTAAACTAGAATTGTCACGTGGATATATTAAATTTCATGATATCGTCTTAAAGGGAAGGTGGGTCAACAAGGCCGACCTTTCTTTTTATAAAAACATGCGGGAGGTTAATATATGGAACCACTGGTTATGAAGATTATCGTTTTGGTGGTGGGATTCCTGGCTCTGGGTTTTGTTGGCTATCTGGTAGCCAGCATCCTGCGGGAGAGTGAAGGCACCAAGAAGATGCAGGAGATTTCCCAGGCTATACGGCAGGGAGCAATGGCGTTTCTCCGCCGGGAGTTCACCACACTGGCGGTGTTTACCGTGGTGGTGTTTATCATCCTGGCGGTTTTCATCGAGCCCAGGCCGTGGGTAGCCGTAGCCTATGTTTGCGGTACTTTAACCTCGGCGCTGGCGGGCTGGCTGGGGATGAACATTGCCACCAAGGCTAACGCCAGAACGGCTAACGCCGCCATGACCAGCTGGGCGAAAGGACTGAAAATCGCCTTTTCCAGCGGGGCGGTCATGGGATTCTGTGTGGTCGGTCTGGGACTGCTGGGGCTTTCCATCATCGCCTTTATCTGGAACGATAGTCATGTCTGGCTGGGCTTTGCCTTTGGCGCTTCATCGGTAGCCCTGTTCCTGAGAGCCGGTGGCGGTATCTTTACCAAGAGTGCTGATGTCGGTGCCGATTTGGTAGGTAAAGTGGAAAAGGGTATTCCCGAAGATGACCCCCGCAATCCGGCGGTGATTGCCGATAACGTTGGTGATAATGTCGGTGATGTTGCCGGCATGGGTTCCGACCTCTATGAGTCCTATGTGTCGGCCATAGCCGCATCAATGGTTCTGGGAGTACTTACCCTGGGAGCGGTTAAAGGCATGTTCCTGCCACTGTTACTCAGCGCCGCCGGCATTATAGTCTCCATTATCGGGGCTCTTTCCGTACGACCCAAAGAGGTAACCGGCAGCTTTGAGAAGCAGGTTGCCCGGGCGCACGCGACCATGAATACCGGCGTGTATGTGAGTAATATTCTGATGATTATCGCCAGCTTCTTTATCATCAGGTACTTTATCGGTGAGCTGGCGCTTTTCTGGGCATTGATTTCCGGTCTTATTGCCGGCTTCCTGATTTCCCAGGCTACCGAATATTTCACCTCGGCTGAGCATAAACCGGCGCAGAATATGGCACGGTCGGCGCAGAGTGGTGCCGCAGTAACCATTATCGATGGGATGGCAACCGGTATGATGAGCACCGTGATCCCGGTAGTCCTGGTGGTCATTGCCACCGTTCTATCTTATCTGTTTGGCGGGCTGCTGGGAATCGCCATCGCCGCCATGGGTATGTTGATTAACCTGGGTATGTTGCTGGCGATGGACTGCTACGGACCGATAGCCGATAACTCGGCTGGTATTGCCCAGATGGCTGAACTGGGCAAAGAGGTCAGGGAGCGCTGTGAGGCTCTGGATGCGGTTGGCAATACCACCGCGGCGCTGGGCAAGGGCTTTGCCATTGCCTCGGCGGCTCTGGCTTCACTCGCCTGGCTGGCTACCTACTTTCAGGTGGCGAACGTCGATATTGCCAGCCTGACCAGTGTGGGGGTGATTGCCGGCTTGCTGATTGGCGGTGGCTTAACCTTCGTCTTCTGCGCGCTGGCGATGAGGGGTGTAGGCGACGGCGGCTTTGCTATCGTGAACGAGGTGAGGCGGCAGTTCCGCGAAATTAAGGGACTGATGGAAGGCGAAGCCAAACCCGACTATGTAAGATGTGTGGACATTGCCACCAAGCGAGCTCTGAAGTCTATGATACTGCCGGGTGTGCTGGTACTGCTGGTACCGATAGTTCTCGGCTTTACTCTGGGGCCAAAATCAGTAGCCGGTCTGCTGGCGGGTTCGCTGGTAACCGGCTTTATTATGGCGGTGATGATGGCCAATGCCGGTGGTGCCTGGGACAATGCCAAAAAATACATTGAGTCCGGTGCCCTCGGTGGCAAAGGCAGCGATGCCCACAAGGCAGCCGTTATCGGTGATACCGTGGGAGACCCGTTTAAGGATACGGCGGGACCATCACTGAACATATTAATCAAGCTGGTGGGGAAGGTGGCGGTGATTTTCGGGCCGGTATTTATTATGCTGGTTACGCTCTAGAGTCGGCAGTATAATTGGCAGTATAAACCAATAGGTAATAGCTGGAGTGGAGGGCACTGCTCTCCACTCCTTTTTTGGTTTATCCGCTGATGAAGGGATTTGTCCGTCTTTCGGCACCAATGGTGGTATCCGGGCCGTGACCGGGATAGACCACAGTGTCATCGGGTAAAATCATCAGCTTGTTGTTGAGACTATCCATGAGCTGGCGGTGGCTGCTGCCGGGCAGGTCAGTCCGGCCGACTCCACAATTGAACAGGGTATCGCCGCTGAACAGTATGCCATTGCCCAGCAGGCAAATGCCGCCCGGTGTGTGCCCGGGCGTATGAATGACCACAAAATGCAGTTCGCCCACATCCAGACAGTCGCCTCCTCTGAGCCAGTGAGCTGCCGATGATGAGCTGCCCGGGGTGCCAGATGGCGACCGTGCCGGGATAGAGACATCTTCATCGGTGTGGACGCACACTTCAGCCGCAGTCGCTTCGCTGACTTCGGCTAACGCACTCATATGGTCCCAGTGGCCATGAGTCAGCACGATGTACTTTATCCCCAGTCCCAGTTCCTTCACGCTATTGAGTATCCTGTCCGCTTCGTCACCGGGGTCAATAATCATTCCTTCACCGGTTGTTTCCGAGCCGATAAGATAGCAATTGGATTCTATCGGACCCACTATTAGCTTTTTCAGAACCATGGCAGCCTCCCGAAGTCTCTACGTCTGAAGATATAGCCTGGACTTGCCCAAATTCTACCATGTCTTCAGGCTCGGTCTCAAGGAACACGCTTGCGGTCGGCGCCGGAAAAAGGATACAATATTAGAGTCGGTGTCATTATAAATTCACCCTGGCAGGAATTGACTTTGGCTGAAATTCGCCCGTTTTGTGGTATCCGGTACGATCAATCAAAGGTTGGTGACATGGCGGCGGTTATCTGTCCGCCGTATGATATTATTACACCCCGGATGCAGCAGGAACTCTACCATCAAAGCCAGTATAACTTTGTCCGTGTGGAGTTCGGCAGGGAGTTGCCGCAGGACGATGACATCGACAATAAGTACACCCGGGCGGCGGCCACGTTAGAGCAGTGGCTGAAGCAGGAAATACTTCTTACCGAAGAGAAGCCGGCGGTGTATCTCCATGACCACTACTTTGTGTATCAGGGGCAGGAATACCGGCGCCGCGGCATCATCGTCACCGTCCGCCTCGAGGAGTGGAGTGAGGCGGTGATACGCCCCCATGAGGGTACCATGACTCAACCGAAAGGCGACCGCTTGAACCTGCTGTGGGCGCTTCAGGCAAATACCAGCCCTATCTTTACACTGTTTGAAGATATTGACGGACAGGTCTCCTCGCTGCTGGTCGCTCAGGAGCGGGACGAGCCGGTGCTTGAGGTGGGTAGTGCCGGTGGGGAAGGTCACCGTATTCGGGCGGTCACCGATGCCGGGGTGGTCCGGGAAATCAGCCGATACCTGGCTGGACAGCCGCTGTATATCGCTGACGGTCATCACCGCTACGAGAGTGCCCTTCACTACCTTCGGGAACGGCAGACCTGCTCCGGGGAGCTGGCTGGCAATGAGCCATATCATTTTGTGATGATGACGCTGGTACCCCTTGACGACCCCGGTCTGGTTGTTTTACCCGCCCACCGCCTGGTACGCGGCATGACCAGGATTACCTTAAGCGAACTGCGGGACAAATTAAAGGTGTTCTTTGACATCGAGGAGTTACCGTTACCGTTGCCCCATGTCTGGGAAAAGGTAGACGCGTGGCGTGCGGAGGAAACCGACGCAGTGAAGCTGGTCCTTTTTGGCATGGACCGGGAGTCTGTTTACCTGCTCACGCTACGGGATTTCGCGGCTGCCAGCAAGATGATGCCCTACTTCCATTCCGAGATATATAAACGTCTGGACGTGAGCATTCTTGACCATGTTATTCTGGAGGAACTGATGGGGTTAAGGCGTGACCAGGAGGAGGTCTCTCTTGGCTATTGCTATGACCGTCAGGAAGCGGTGAACAAGTTGCGGGAAGAGGAATACCAGCTCGCCTTTCTGCTGAGTCCGGTCAAGACGGCGGTTATTAAAGCTATTGCCGATGCCGGCGACCGGATGCCCCGGAAGTCAACCTATTTCTACCCCAAGTTGCCGTCGGGATTGCTCTGTCATCGGCTGGTCTAGTCGGTTACCTCGTTGCCTAACAATCCCCCAGGGTGTGAACCGGTGGTGTAATTGACGCCTCAATACGTTTATGATAGTATGAAGATAATTCGGAGATGGCTTATCGGGGATTTTGTGAAAAAGCCCCGTTTTTCTTTAAGTAACCGGTATTCGAAGGTTGCTGGTTCTGGGTAGGGAATATGCAGGTTGAGGAAGAGTTAGCCCATAAATCACCTGACCGGGAAACCGTGCTCTCCATCGGTGTCTTTGACGGGGTACATCTTGGTCATAAACGTCTGCTCTCCCGGCTTGTCGAGCAGGCGAGGGAGCGGAATTTTCTGGCTGGAGTGGTGACCTTTCGCCAGCACCCGGAGGAGGTGATGCTATCCGGCACTAAGCTTCCGTTCCTGACTGATAGTGCCGAGAGAAGTAATCTTCTCGAGCAGGCGGGAGTTGATATCGTTGTTACTCTTTCCTTCACCAGAGAGCTGGCACAACTCGATGCCCGCCGCTTCATCGGTCTGCTGCAGAAGTACCTTAAAATGCGTGGAATGGTAATCGGTCCTGACTTTGCTCTGGGCAGAAACCGGGAAGGCAATGTTGATACCATTCCAGGACTGGGGGAAGAAATGGGCTTCACCGTCACCATGGTACCTCCATTACTGATAGACGGCGAAGTGGTCAGCAGCACGGCTATCCGGAGAGCCATATCAGCCGGGGATATGAGAAAGGTAAACCGGTTCTCCGGGCGTCCCTTCAACCTTCGCCGGCGGGTGATTGCTGGAGCGGGCCGGGGTACCGGCCTGGGATTCCCCACGGCTAATCTGGATATTGACCCGGAGCAAGCGCTGCCTTCCGACGGGGTATATGCCGGTTGGGCATATATTAACGGCAAAGCCTATCCATCACTAACCAATATTGGCTATTGTCCTACCTTCGGTGGTAGTGAGCGTACTGCCGAGGCTTATCTCATCGATTATCAGGGTGACCTCTACGGACGTGAACTTCGGGTAGAGATTATTGAACGACTCCGTGATGAAGTGAAATTTCACAATGCCGACGAGCTTAAGCAGCAGATGGCGGAGGATATAAGGCAGGGGAGGGTGGTGCTGGAATCAGGGAGTTAGAACGAGCTATGGTAAAGATTGTCAGCGATTTGAAAAGTCAGCAGATGAAACGGTTGCTCCAGCGCGGAGTTGCCGAAATCATTATTGAAGAGGAACTGGTGGCGTTACTACGCTCCGGCAAGAAGCTGCGGTTGAAAGAGGGTTTTGACCCCAGCTTTCCGGACATTCATCTCGGTCATATGGTCGCCCTGCGGAAGCTCCGTCAGTTTCAGGAGCTGGGCCATCAGGTTATCCTCATCGTGGGCGACTGGACAGCGCAGATTGGTGACCCGAGTGGGGCATCGGTCACCCGGCCGATGCTCTCTGCCGAGCAGGTCAAGGTGAATGCCGAGACCTACATGAAGCAGTTCTTCAAGATAGTTGACCAGGGAATGACCGAGGTGAGGTGGCAGAGCGAGTGGTTTGGCGATTTTACCCTGGCTGACGTGATTCGGCTCACCAGCAAGTTTACCGTTGCCCAGTTTCTGGCCAGGGATGATTTCAATGCCCGGTACAACGAGGGGAGGCCCATTGCCATTACCGAACTGCTCTACCCGCTGCTCCAGGCATATGACTCGGTGGCTATCCAGGCGGATGTTGAATTCGGCGGAACCGACCAGAAATTCAATTTTTTGGTGGGCAGGGAACTGCAATCGATGCTGGGACAGCGTCCCCAGCAGTGCTTCATGACGCCATTACTGGTGGGTACTGACGGCACGCAGAAGATGAGCAAGAGCCTGGGGAACTACATCGGCGTTGATGAGCCGCCGGAGGACATATACGGTAAGACCATGTCCATCCCTGATGAGCTTATTTTACAGTACTTTGAGCTGGTGACCGATGTTGCTGATAACGAGCTTGAGGAGTTCCGTAGCCAGCTGGCGGATAGCAGTTTTAACCCGATGATGCTCAAAAAGCGCCTGGCGAGGGAACTGGTCACCCAGCTTTATGGTGATCCGGAAGCGAATGAGGCGGAGCAGCACTTTGAAAAAGTGGTCCAGAAGCGGGAAGTGCCCGATGAAATAGAGGAGTTGCCTTTGTCCTTTAAACAAGGGTGCCCGCCTATTAATAAATTACTCGCAATGCACGAAGTTACCAGTAGCACCAGTGAAGCCAGTCGGCTGATTGTCCAGGGGGCGGTGAATGTTGACGGAGAGAAAATCACCAGTAAAGACGCACCTTACGGAGACGGCAGTATTATCAAGGTCGGCAAGCGCCGCTACTTAAAAGTAATAAATACTGATAAAATAACCTAGCGGGGGTAAGACAAAATGGAACAGTTACGCATTCCCGGACCAACGCCCTGCCCGGAGGAAGTCCTTCAGGCGATGACCAAGCAGATGATTAACCATCGAGGGGGGGAATACGGGCGAATACAGGAAGAGGTGACCGCGAATTTAAAGCAGCTATTCCAGACCGGCAATGACGTTTTACTGCTCACCGGTTCCGGTACCGGCGGGCTTGAGGCAATCATCGTCAATATGCTGTCGCCGGGAGATACGGTATTATCGGTATCCATTGGTGTCTTCGGGGAACGCTTTGCCGATATTGCCCGGCAGTTCGGCGCTGAAGTAATCCCGCTCAAATTTGAGTGGGGTAAAGCGGCTGATGTGGATATGGTGCGTAAGGCGCTCCGGGACAACCCCCGGGTCAAGGCGGTTCTGGTTACCCACAACGAGACGTCTACCGGTGTAACCAATGACCTGGCGGCAATCAGCGCCGTGGTCAAGGAGTTTGATAAGCTGCTGCTGGTTGACGCTATTAGCAGCCTGGGTTCGATTAACCTGCCGGTGGACGCCTGGCACTGTGATGTTACCGTAACCGGTTCTCAGAAAGGGTGGATGGTGCCGCCGGGCATGACGTTCGTGAGTGTGAGCCCGGAAGCGTGGCGGGCATATGAGCAGGCAAAGATGCCCCGCTTCTACTGGGATTTCGCCAAGGCGAAGAGCTTTGCCGAAAAGGGGCAGACGCCATGGACGCCAGCGGTTTCCACCATGTTTGCCCTTTCCGTTTCACTGAAGATGATGCTGGCCGAGGGTCTGGACAACATATTTGCCCGGCATGACCGGGTTGCCCGTCTCGCCCGTGAGGGAGTGAAAGGGCTGGGGCTGCCTCTCTTCGCCGATGAAGCCCATGCTTCCAGCACGGTAACCGCGGTGGCGGCTGCCAACGGACTTGATACCAAAAAACTGGTTACCATCATGCGGGAAGAGCACCAGATAGTGCTTGGCGGCGGACAGCAGACCCTGAGTGGAAAGATATTTCGCATCGGTCACCTGGGCTGGGTACAAGAAGGCGATATTGAAAATGTACTCTCGGCTCTCAAGGCGGCGTTGCCTAAAGCGGGTCTGATGAGGTAGAGTAGTTGTTAGGAATAATGAATCCCGAAATTTATTCGAGGTTAGGGCAATGAAGGTACTAGTAGCTGACCCGATTTCTGAAGAAGGCATTGCTGAGTTGTGTAACGTTGCGCAGGTGGACGTTAAGACGGGGCTTAAACAGGAAGAAATCATTGCCATCATCGGCGACTATGAGGCGCTGCTGGTACGGAGTCAGACCAGGGTTAATGCTGAAGTCATCCAGGCTGGCAAGAACCTGCAGGTCATTGCCCGGGCCGGTGTTGGCATCGATAATATCGACGTAGAGGCAGCCACCCGGCGGGGCATTGTGGTGGTAAATGCGCCTACGGGCAATACCGTTTCGGCGGCGGAGCATGCCGTGGCGTTGATGATGGCGTTAGCCCGCAATATACCCCAGGCGAATTCCACTCTCCGGGGTGGCGCCTGGCGGCGCAGCGATTTTATGGGTATTGAGCTGAGAGGTAAGACGCTGGGTATTATCGGTCTGGGTAACGTTGGCTCGGAGGTAGCCCGCCGTGCCCGGGGATTGGAGATGAAACTCATCGGTCATGACCCGTTCGTCTCCGCTGACTATGCGAATAAGCTTCAGATCGAGATTGTGCCCCTCAAACGGTTGCTCAAGGAGGCGGACTTTATCACCCTGCACATTCCGGCAACCGAACAGACCCGGGGAATAATCGGGAGCAAGGAACTGGCGCTGGTCAAGCCGACCGTCCGAATCATTAACTGCGCCCGCGGCGGACTGATTGATGAACAAGTGCTGGCTCAAGCGATTAAAGAAAAGAGGGTGGCGGGAGCGGCAATCGATGTCTTTGCCACCGAGCCGACCACGGAGAGCGTGCTATTTGAGTATGACAATGTCATTGTTACCCCGCACCTGGGGGCGTCGACAACCGAAGCACAGGTCATGGCCGCCAAGGACGTGGCTGACCAGATTATTGATATCTTTCGGGGAAAACCGGCCCGGTATGCGGTGAATGCACCCTTTATCCCGGTGGAAACCCTTTCTGCCATAGCGCCGTATATGCCGGCAGCGTTGACGTTAGGCAGGCTGGTGAATCAGCTTTCGGAAGGACAGGCGCAGGCTATCAAGATTACCTATGAAGGCGATATCGCCAACTATGATACCAATGCCCTCAAGGCGGCAGTCCTGGGCGGTCTTCTTGAAGGAATCAGCGAAGACCGGGTTAACATGGTCAACGCCAACCTGATAGCTGCCCGCAGGGGTCTGGATATCGTGGAGCAGGAAGAGGTCGTCTGTGAGAACTATGCCAGCCTTATCACACTGGAAGTGACCACCAGTTCGGGAACGATTACCGTGGCGGGTACGGTAATCAATGGCGAGACACACGTTGTCCGGGTTAACGATTACTGGCTGGATGTGGTACCCACCGGGAAATACTTCCTGTTCTGTGACCATATTGACCGTCCCGGGATGATTGGCGCGGTTGGTAAGATTACCGGCGATGCTGATATAGATATAAGCGCCATGTATGTTGGCCGTCTCAAACCCAGGGGACAAGCCCTTATGGTCCTGGCTCTGGATGAAGCCATGCCGGAAGAAAAGCAGCAACAAATACTTGCCATACCTGATATTGCTACCTGCAGGCTGGTCAGGCTTTAGGACATCCGCTCGCTTCTTTTTCTATGGCCGGGTGGTAGAGGTGGGGGGCATTGTTGCCGTTTCCCCCTGGGTGAGCTGATGGTACTATCGTGTAGTATCTTTGTCCTTGTTACCTGATTGGTAAATTGACTAGACTCATTAGCAGTGTTATCATAGCCAGAGAATCGGCTGGTTTAGTGATGTATTCTATAGAGAGTCAGAAATATAATGTCAGCATTGAGTGAGCTCAATGAGCAGTTAGCGGGCTGCCAGCGATGCCAGCTTGCCAGATATCGGAACAAGGTGGTCCCCGGCGAGGGGGCAGAAGATGCCGAGATTATGTTTATCGGTGAAGCGCCGGGCTGGTATGAAGACCAGCAGGGGCGACCGTTTGTGGGGCCGGCGGGAAAGTTCCTGGACCAGTTGCTGGCGTCAATCGAGTTGCGGCGGGAGCAGGTGTATATCGCCAACGTGATTAAATGCCGCCCGCCGTCGAACCGGGACCCGCTGCCCACCGAGATTGAAAGCTGCAATTCGTGGCTGGAGCGTCAGATTGACATAATACAGCCCAGGATGATTGTGACCCTGGGTCGCTATTCCATGGCGAAGTTTTTCCCGGGTAAGAGTATCAGCCGGATTCATGGCACTGCCCAGGTGAGTGATAATATCATATATTACGCGATGTATCACCCGGCAGCTGCCCTGCACCAGCAGAGACTGCGAGAGGCTATCGAAACTGATATGCTCAGGATACCGGTATTGCTGGCTGAGAAGGAGACAATTCAGGAAGCCAAACCGGAGCCGCAGCAGCTGAACTTATTTGAGGTCTAGAAACCCATGGCAAAGCCAAGACTGAAAATCATTCCCCTTGGTGGTGTGGGTGAGATCGGTAAAAATCTCCTGGTGATGGAATATGAGAACGACATTATTATCATTGATGCCGGACTCATGTTCCCCGAAGAGGAGATGCTGGGCATTGACCTGGTGCTCCCTGATATCAGCTATCTGGTGGAGAGAAGGTCCAAGATAAGGGGTATACTAATTACCCACGGGCATGAGGACCATATCGGTGCGCTGCCGTACGTGCTTCCCCAGATTAATGTGCCGGTCTACTCAACCAAGCTTTCCTATGGGCTTATCCGGGTCAAGCTCAAGGAAAGAAAGGCACTGGAAGGGACTCAACTCAATGTGGTGACCCCGGGTGAGGAATTCAGCCTGGGAAAGTTCAAGATTGAGTTCTTTCCCGTTTGTCACAGCATACCTGATTCCGTTGGGCTCATCATCACTACGCCGGTGGGCACTATTGTCCATAGCGGTGATTTTAAGATTGATTACACTCCGGTCAGCGGAAAAGCGACTGACCTGTCCCGGCTGGCACAGCTGGGCGCACCGGGGACTTTGCTGCTTCTCTCTGACTCCACCTACGCGGAACTGCCCGGCTACACCCCTTCGGAGAAGATAGTCAGTGAGTCCCTGGACCACATTATGGCCAACGCATCGGGCAGAGTAATTGTCACCACATTTTCCTCACTGGTTTCCCGTATTCAGCAGGTCATCGATGCGGCGATAAAACACCAGCGCCGCGTTTTTATTGTCGGACGGAGCATGGGCGATACCGTGCGTATGGCGCTGGAGATGGGGTACCTCGAAGCGCCGGACGGCATTCTGGGGCGGATTGATGAGATGCGCGGTTTACCTGCCCACCGGATTGTGCTGGTCACCACCGGTAGTCAGGGTGAGCCTACCTCCGCCCTGGTTCGTATGGCTAACCGGGACCATCGGCATGTGCATATTCAGAAGGGTGACACCATTGTGCTCTCGGCGACGCCTATCCCGGGTAATGAAGCCCTGGTCAACAGGACCATCGACAACCTGTTTAAACAGGGTGCGCAGGTATTATACGGTAAGGAGATCCGGGTCCATGTCCACGGGCACGGCAGCCAGGAAGAGCTCAAGCTGCTGCTGAACCTGGTCAAGCCCCGATATTTCGTGCCTATTCACGGCGAGTACCGTCAACTCAGTCTTCATGCCAGATTGGCGGAAGAGGTAGGCATTCCCAGAGAACAGATATTTGTTCTGGAGGACGGTAATGTCCTCGAACTGAGCGCGCAGTCCGCCAGGGTAACCGGAAAAGTGAGCTCCGGGCATGTCTATGTCGACGGTCTGAGCGTGGGTGACATCGGCGGGGTGGTGCTGCGCAACCGGAGAATGCTGTCCAAGGACGGCATCGTGGTGGTGATTATCGCGGTAAACCGTCAGACCGGGAAACTGGTCGGACGCCCGGACATCGTAACCCGTGGTTTCGTCGATGCCAGGGAGTTCAAGGACATGATTGAGAAGAGCCGTGACTTAATTGCCCAGGCTCTGGACCACAGCGGGGCGCGGCCTGCCGAGTGGAGCTTCATCAATACCAAAGTCCGAGATACGCTGGACAAGTTCTATTACCAGCAAACAAAGCGGCGTCCCATGATACTGCCGTTTATGGTGAAGGTATAATTAGCTTGAATCAAATATGCCGGACGTGATATGGCGAGACGAAAACCACCAGTAAATGATAAGCCCAAATCGAGGAAACGTCCTGAGCAGCGTTCGCGGTGGCGGCGGTTCGGGAGCGTGGTAATATCGACACCGGTACGGCAGTTACTGTTGCTGGTCATCATTGTATTGGTGTTGTTCTGGCAGTGGTCCAATATAGAAGCGGCTGCCGGCAGTCTGGTAAATATGTTCGGCTGGGGGCTGCTGTTCATTGGTGGGGCTATCATCGTCCTGGTAGTGCGGATATGGCTGCGGAAAGTTGGCACATTTCTTTTCCACTGGCACCGGTGGCTGGGCGGTGTAGCCCTGGCACTGGCGGTGTGGGGAATAATCGCCTTTTTTAACCTGGGAGGCACCTTCGGCCGGGCGATTATCGGCTACACGGATGTCGCTGATGTATTGCGGGTGCTGGGTCTTATTATCATCGGTGTCTTTCTGTTGGCTCCGCGAGCCAGCATCCACGCTATCGGCAGGTCTTTGTCATGGCTGGTCAAGCAGTTTGAGCGGAGGCCCGCTCCGGTCAGAAGAGAGGTCCAGCCGCCGCTCAGTCAGGTTACTCATACCAGACCGCCTGTTACTTCAAGGCCCGAACCCCCGGTAGAGATGGAGAATCCACTAATACCACCGGAGACAGCCACCACCAGGCCACCGCTGCCGGTCCAGGAAAGGGCCCAGGCTATTCCTGAGCCACAGAAGGAGCTGAAACAGGTGGCACAGGACGTCTGGAGGAAGTATGGTCAGTCGCCGGAGCTGGTTACGGTGAACGGCTGGCGGCTGCCGCCAGTTGACATTCTGGACAAGTCGGTGGATATGGAGTTCAGCGATGCCGATAATGTGCAGCGGGCACGGCTTATTGAAGATGCCCTCGCCAGCTATGGTGTTGAAACCAAGGTGGTGCAGATAAATACCGGGCCTACTGTTACCCAGTTTGGTGTTGAGCCGGGCTGGGACCGGAAATTTAAAGAAGTAAAGGAACGTGACCGTGACGGTAATATTCAGATAAAACAGAAAGAGGTCTCCAGGACGCGGGTCAAGGTGGACCGGATAACCTCCCTGGCGAACGATCTGGCGCTGGCCCTGGCGGCGCCTACCATTCGGATTGAAGCCCCGGTGCCGGGCAAGCCGGTCGTGGGTGTCGAGGTGCCGAATACCATTTCCAACATGGTCAGCCTGCGGGGAGTGCTGGAGACCAGCTCTTTCCAGAAGATGTTGCCCAAGTCCAGGCTGGCTCTGGCGCTGGGTAAGGGAGCTGGTGGTGAGGCGGTAGTGTCTGACCTGACGAAAATGCCGCACCTGCTTATCGCCGGGGCGACCGGCAGCGGCAAGACAGTCTGCCTGAATGCCATTATATGCTGCCTGCTGATGCATAATACCCCCTATGATATCCGCTTTATCCTGGTTGACCCCAAGCGGGTTGAGCTGACTCCTTATAACAGTATCCCTCACCTGGCGGCTCCGGTGATCGTTGATGCCAACAAGGCATTAATCGCGCTGCGCTGGCTGAGCAAGGAGATGGACGAGCGGTATCAAAAGCTGGCGTCGGCGGGTGCCCGTCATATTGAAGGGTACAATAAGACCAAGCAGGGGGAGGAGAAGCTGCCCTACCTGGTATTGATTATCGATGAGCTGGCCGACCTGATGATGGCCGGGTATGATGAGGTGGAGAATATTCTGTGCCGCCTTGCCCAGCTGGCGCGGGCGACCGGCATTCACCTTATTGTGGCGACGCAGCGCCCCTCGGTGGATGTGGTCACCGGTCTGATTAAGGCGAACTTCCCGACGCGCATCAGCTTTGCGGTGACCTCGCAGGTGGACTCGCGCACCATCCTGGATATGGTCGGGGCGGAGAAGCTGCTGGGTCGGGGCGATATGCTGTTTATGCCCACCGAGGCGGCCAAACCCAAGCGGCTCCAGGGGTGTTTTCTCTCCGACGCCGAGATGGAGCGGCTGGTCTATTTCTGGGGAGGGCAGCAGGAACAAGAAGCCGACCGGATGAAGATGGAGGATATCACCCGGGCGGCGGCAGAGGTCGGCGGGCGGGAGTATCCCCGGGACCCGCTGCTGGATGCTGCCAAGGAACTGGCAACACAGCACGAGCATATCTCCACATCGTTTTTGCAAAGGCGGCTCCACATCGGCTACCCGCGCGCCGCCCGCCTTATGGAGCAGCTTGAGGAGGAGCTAGACCGGGAGGGGGGAGAAGGAGAGTCCGGTGATGAAGGATAGTGGAAAAGGGGAGGAGACATAGGCTCACGGTACAAGCCGATGGTGCTGTGAGGATGGCCGGGTGGGAAAAGATAACCGGCGAGTAGGGGAGGCTGGGGGCGGTGGATAATTTAAAGGTATAACCCCCGACAAGAGGTTTGCCCCTGAGCGTGGAATTACGTAAGTCCCGGTAACTCTATACAGGTGATTTAACTGCAGGTGGTAGTAACAAATACCACCTTGTCTTGTATAGTGTTAACAAGTGCGTTAGCAAATATGTTAGCAGATATTTCGCCACTTGTGTTCTTAAATACTATCTTGTTCAGCAGGAAGACGAGTGGTGGTCTTATGTATCCTCGCTGAGTGCCGTGATTATCTCCAGAGCCTTGGTGATAAGGTCATCGGCAACTTCAACAGTAATCTTCTTGCCACGCTGTGCCTCAATCTTGTTTATGAAGGCCTCAAGAGCATTGATGGCAGCCACATCGTTTTTCTCGTTGGAATCTTCGAGGACCTTAAGCGCACTATCCAGTGATTTAGTAAGGCTGTTCTCCATGCCCTCAGGCAGGCCTATAGCATCCAAATCTTCGCCGAGAGTTTCAACCATTACCTCTGGTACGGCTAGAACCTCTACTATAGCGGTATCCGTATCGCACTCCCCCAAGCTATCCGTGACCTTTAATCCCACTGTGTAAACTCCGTAGTCGTTAAAGATGACTACTGTTGTTTCTCCGGTGGCATCATTATACTCCCCGTCGTCATTCAAATCCCACTCGTAGGAGACGATACTGTCCCCATGCGCAGTGTCAGGGTCACTTGAACCAGTCCCGTCAAGGTAAAGGTCATCGCCCATATCAATCAAGTATGGTCCGCCGGCATCGGCAACCGGTGGTTCATTAGGCGGAGGCTGACTTTCTAGGGCACCTATATCCACGACATCGCCAACGATGCGCGGATTGCCGTCAATGTCAAAGGGTATTTTCTCGTTGGTATTACCGTTGCCATCGAGGTCCGTGGTATCAGCCGGTAGGGCGTCATTACTGCCAGCGTCGATGCACGGGGAGCCTGCCTGCAGACAGAGGTTATCATCCAGCAGGGGGTCCTCATCGATGTTACCGCCTACGTCAATTGCTGAAGTAATCGTCCATGAACTGCTGCCACCGCTACCCTGAACGTCAGAGTAGGAAATAGTGATGATAGAGTTGTCATTGTTCCAGATCCCGTTGCCGCCATCCCAGATAATACAGTTCGAGATTTGAACCGTATTGGGTCTGGACTGCCCAACGGAATCAAAGGCCAGTGTACTTCCTGCAAGTAGCGGTATGTTACTGACAAAAGTGCAGTTGGTTATCTGGGGCTTTGAGCGGTCACGGCCGTAAAGCCCGCTGCCATGTACCTCAGCACTATTTCCCGAGAAGATGCAGTTGGTCATAGTGGGAGAGGCTTGACTGTTATACACCCCACCACCTACACCGCCGAAACCCCAGAGTTGAGTCGGTCGTAAAACAGCTTCATTTCCGGTGAAGCTACAGTTGGTCAGCACCGGATTGCAGTAATCCCTGTTGGCCATTCCACCGCCATACTCGGCTTCATTGTCGATAAAAGCGCAGCCTGTCACCATAGGTGAACAGTTCCAGAGGTTGTACATTCCTCCACCAAGAAAGTGGGCCGTATTTTCAGTGAAAGTGCAATCGATTATAGTGGGGGAACATATGTAATCGTTGATGATTCCGCCGCCATTTTCTGCCGTTGCTGAGTTTCCGGAAAAAGTGCACTCTGTTACAACAGGTGAGGAGTGCCTGTAGTTGTACATCCCGCCACCATTGTCGGCGCTATTATTCAGGAAGGTGCAGTTGGTGATGGTAGGCGAAGAATAAGATTGATTCCACATTCCTCCCCCGCGCCAGGAGATACCATTTTGTAAGGTGAATTCCTCTAACCTTGCCGCATTAGTTAAGCCATTGGTGGTGATTACACTTCCGCTGCCGCTACCGTCAATGATAGTAATACCCTCTCCTTCACCTATAATCACAAGGTCCTTATTATTCCAGGAGATATTTTCATAATAGGTACCTTCAGTCACATTTATCGCATCTCCGGAAGAGGCTGTGTCTATGGCTAGCTGAATCGTACGGTAAGAATAACCGGTATTTACGTTTATAACTGGCCCTAACCCAAACTCATCGATGCCGATATCGACTATTGGCGGCATGCCATTCCCGGTATCGATAGTTGATAAGTCATCGAAGAAACGGTCATTACCTTGAAAGTCGGTAACGATTCCTGCGGGTACTTTGGTGTTGTCTCCAGCATCGATGCACGGGGAGCCTGCCTGCAGATAAAGGTTATTATCCAGCAGGGGATCCTCATCGATGTTACCGCCTCCGTCAGTTGCTGAAGTAATAGTCCATGAACTGCTGCCACCGCTACCCTGAACGTCAGAGTAGGAAATAGTGATGCTGGAGTTGTCATTGTTCCAGATCCCGTTGCCACCGTCCCAGATAATACAGTTCGAGATTTGAACTGTATTGGGTCTGGACTGCCTATCGGAATCAAAGGCCAGTGTACTTCCTGCAAGTAGCGATATGTTACTGACAAAAGTGCAGTTGGTTATCTGAGGCTTTGAGCGGTCACGGCCGTAAATCCCGCCGCCATGTACCTCAGCACTATTTCCCGAGAAGATACAGTTGGCCACGATGGGAGAGGCCTGACTGTTATACACCCCACCACCAACACCCCCAAATCCCCAGAGTATATCATCTCGCAACTTGGCTTCATTTCCAGCGAAGTTGCAGCTGCTCAATACAGGATTGCAGTAATCCCTGTTGGCCATTCCACCGCCATACTCGGCTTCATTGTCGATAAAAGCACACCCTGTAACAACAGGTGAACAATTCCATAGGTTGTACATTCCTCCACCAAGAAAGTAGGCCGTATTTTCAGCGAAGGTGCAATCGGTTATAATGGGGGAACATCCGTTATCGTTGATGATCCCGCCGCCATTTTCTGCCGTTGCTGAGTTTCCGGAAAAAGTACATTCTGTTACAACTGGTGAGGAGTTCCCATAGTTGTACATCCCGCCACCATTTTTGGCACTATTATTCAAGAAGGTGCAGTTGGTGATTAACGGACTACTGTTGCTGTTGTTATAGATACCACCCCCCCGATTCGAAGCGGTATTATTAATGAACTCGCAGTTAGCGATAATGGGAGAGGAGTTCTCAATATACATACCAGCACCGTCAATACTATTGCCACCGGTGATGATTATGCCGTTTATTTCTGCGGTGTTGTCTACCCCAATTGCAGTGACCACGGTACCAGTATCGGCAGCATCAATAATAACACCGCCGATATTATCTGCAATTACGCGTACACCGCTTTTCAGGGATATTTTCTCCGTGTATATGCCGTTGGAAGCATGTACGGTGCCGCCACCGGCTGCTTCAGCAGCATCTATTGCATCCTGCATTGTGTTGAAATTTTCAGGAAAGAAAAAGTCCCCTGCTGCGGCTACCGGCTGAGTTGGGAATGTCGAAATCCCAATTAAAGCCAGAGCGACTACCAGAAATATACTCAATAATCTTTGCACTTACTCGTATCCTTTCTCCAAATTATTTAAAAAGAGTATCTATACTACCGTATATTGACGTAATTAGTTACTTGCTTCCGCATTAATTTTGCATGCGCATATATCATGTGTAATTGAGTTGAGAACAAGATTTAAGTTGGCACCAGCTGGGAATCAACTCAATTATACATGTTCAGAAATGGCTTATTCAAATAAATTCAGCTAGAATTAAGTAAGTAGGACTTAGGTAATAGATTTTAATAGAACGCGACCTTTACTAAGTCAAGTGGTTCCAGGTATCATCCCCTTTGGTGGCGCTGGCAGATACTATGCGGGACTTTCTTATTTAAATTTAGTCTGACAAGGTGGACACCCTGATTAAAAGATACAAAAGATTTATCCCTGAGCGGGGAAGCGGGTGAATCTCAGGAACTATATATAGCCGGTTTAGCTTCAGGTTGTACTTATCAGTACCAACTTTTTATGGTAGCGGGAAGTCCGTTTGCGGAATGTTAGCCAGTGGTTGGGGATGAGTACGGAACGTGACGGATTACAGTAGAACTTTATCCAAATCTCTGACTCCTGTATAATGGGCTAAACCTTTGTTATTACAACGTAATTAAGGAGGGTGCGGACTTTGAGGAAGGTAATAGTGGCTACGGCAAGTCTATTAGTAGCTTTTGTCTTGTTAATCATCCCGTTAACAGGCTGTAAGGTTCTGACTGGCGAGGGTGTGCTGACGAACCAGGAACACTTCTCCTATGCGACACCGGAAAGCCAGAATATGTCCCCGGAAGCGTTGCAGGAGCTTGCCGATATTGTTCAGAGTTACCTGGATAATGAACGGATAGTCGGGGCAGAGCTTATGGTGCTCAAGAATCGATATGTGGTTATGCACGAGGTCTTCGGTTGGAGTGATAGAGAAAACGGAGTGCCGATGGGAAAAAACACCCTGTTCAATATCCGTTCCATGACCAAACCAGTAACCGGCGCGGCTGCCCAGATACTTATTG
>CAYXWH010000019.1:0-27264 GCA_964468755.1 uncultured Dehalococcoidaceae bacterium | reverse complement strand
ATTAGCTCAGTTGGTTAGAGCGCAGTCCTGATAAGACTGAGGTCTCTGGTTCGAGCCCAGAATGGCCCACTTACCTAGTTCATATAGACTGAGAGGCATTCTTACCGGTCGCACCGAGTGGTGTTCATGGCTCTCTATGATGTCGGTCAATCAGGGTCAATCACGGCGAGGTAGGAAACCCTGGTTTGGTTTTTATAGTCGTTTATACCATACCAGTTGTCTATATCTCCGGTACCCCAATTCAGTTGTGTGAACTTGAATCCGTAATCGCTTAGTAATGCTTCAACCAGGGATTTGGTTGGTGTGGCCGCCAGGCCTGTAGGCTGAATAGTCGCCACGTCAAGGGCAGGATTCTCGCAATAGAAAACCAGGTAACCGGCTACATCCCGACATTCCCATCGTCTGAGCCCCAGAAGTTCCGATTCTGGTATTTTATATTTTTCCACGCAGGTGTCAAGTATAAAGTATCCCGGCTTTATTCTGCTTATCTGGGCTAAGAGCTCGGTCTGCCTTGTTGTGTGATAGAAAAAGCCAAAGCAAAGAACCGTGTCGAATTGTCCGCTTTCCACGGTGGGTAAGTAGTTAAACACATCGTCTTCGATAAAGGTAAACTCTGAGGTTTCATGACCTAAAGATGTCAAATTCCTAATGGCATGGTGGACCAAATGAGACCTGGGTTCGATACCCACAACGTGGTTGGCTCCTAATTGTAAACATGCGTAGGCAAATGTGCCATCATGACTGGCTATATCAAGAATGTTTTTATTGCGTATGGCGTGGAGATTCCGGGTGAGGAGTATTTCACAGCGATGGTTTAACCGGTTTACGGTTGAATTTACCCGGCTTGTCTCTAAAAACGGAGTCCCCCGGTAATCAATTAAAAACTCCACTGTCTCTCCTTTTCATCGGTACCTCATCAATATTTTACCATCTCCTGAAGGATTTCTGGCAAGACATATTTCATCAGCATCCTGCGCTTTCAAAACCGGTTCATAAACACCAAGCCCGGTTACGGTGTACCCGCGAGGCAAAAAGCGTAATCATTGGGACTGCTAATGGTTAAAGAGTTTGGCACCGTTTTATGGCATATCATTATGTTTCACTATGGCGTATATTCTCGGTTCACGTACATGGTGCAACGATATTAATCATTAACCCGAACAAATAACGGAAGAAAAGAGAAATGCTTAGCCAAAATTAATCACATTGTATATTTATTAATCATCAGGAAGTTCCTATAATGTATTGCCTGCGGAGAAAAGAATGCCTCATATTGGCTAACAGAAGAGCTGGTTAAGTCTGATGGGAAGAAAGGCACCGGTATATTCAAGCGGGGACAGACTATACAAGCTTAGCTGAGGAGGCAATCTGATGAAATATCTAAGTTGGGCAGCAGTTCTCGCTATCGCCATAGCGCTTGGAATTATTACGGTACTATATTTAACGGTATATCCACTGCAAATGAGTATCTACCTTTTTCTGGCTGCCTTGCTGCTTTTTGTACTGGTTTCATTACTGTTAATATGGTTCCGGAGAACCAGGCTGGTCGTGGCGATTGTCCTGTGCCTGGTCTTGTTTATCGCCGGTTATTCCATAATGACTTCCGTTGTCCTGTCCAGAGATGACCCCAGAGCAATACCCGAGATAACCAGAGCGAAAAGCGACCCCGGTCTGGGGCACACCGCCATACTATATTTTACCCATGGTGAACCTGAGACGTATGACCCCATCGGATGGATAAACCAGTTCAGGGAATTTGACGAACAGAAAATATCTTTTATTCCCTTCCTTGCCCGACCCCTGTTCATCTTTCAGCTTAGACAGCACTACCTGCAGGTGGGCAAGAGTGAACATCGCCAGATGCATTTACGCATGCTTAGAAGCCTGGCAGAACAATACCGCATGGAGGGTGACAATGATACCAGGTTTTACATCAGCTTTCTGGATGATGAACCCCGGCCTGATGCGGCTGCCATCCAGGCCCTCAATGATGGCGCCAGTAATATTATCTTAAGTGAAGTGTTTCTCACCGACTCCAACCATACCGCCGAAGGGAAAGAACTCATTGAAGAACTAAATATTGAGGAATATGGGGTAAACCTGGTTGATACGGGACCGTTGTGGGATTCCAGTACACTGAAATCCATGTTCGTAGAAAGAGCCAATGCCAATATCGGAACTACGGACAAATCAAAAGTTGGCGTTTTGCTGGTGGGCCACGGTCAGCCGGATGAATGGGACGTAGAATGGGCAACAGAGACGGAGCAGGAGACTCTTTTCCGGGAGCAAATACTGGACCTGCTTGCGGCTGACGGTTATTCAGGTGAGCTCCTCAGCCAGGCATGGATGGAGTTTAAAGAACCGAAGCCTGCGGAAAAGGTAGAGCAATTTTATCGTCTCGGCGCGGAGAAGGTTTTATTCTTTTCCGCGGCTATCAGCGCCGATTCAATACACAGCCAGTATGATGTGCCCGCTCTAGTCCATGAAGCGGCGGTTCCCGAAGATTTCATAATGACCAACCTGGGAGCCTGGAACGACGATGCCCTTGTTATTCTTGCCATAAAAGAGAAAATCGACCGGGCAGCACAGGGTGTTACACCAGACTAAGACCGGTCTGTAGCTTTTTGGTTTATCGGCTGCTATGAGGCACGTCCCCATAGCGCCAGGAAATAACGCCCGGCACTGTTGATGAATAAGTATACATTAACCGATGAAGGCAGATGGCGATACCGAAGAATGAGGGCTGATGTAGCCAAGCCAAAGATAGCGGGCTATGAAATCCTTGAGTATCTGTATGAAAACGGGCCGGGAACGATAGACGAGATCGTCAAATGCACCGGGTTAGCCTACAACAAGATGACCAATAAATTATCGGTATTCATACATCACGGATATATTGAAAAAACAAGCTAATATCAGGTCGGTTCAGGGCTGTTCCTTTCTTATATAATGGACTATAATAGTCCCGGCGTATGCTTCTAATCACTTTTGTACTTACGTGGTGATATGTCTGCCAAGAGACCGTCACCGCGGCGTGTTGGAGCATCCCGTTAACCTCTTTTAGGCAAGCAGGTACCTGGTTTAACTATATTAACGACGTCATTTCAAGCAGCCGAGGCATTGACAATCTACTCAACGAGAACTACACGCAAGTCCCAATTAACATGCTGATATCACCCAGCCGGTTCCAGTCTAAAAGCGATGCTTGCCGAGGACTATTCTCTTGATGTACTCTAGACATACATCTCGAATTAAAAACTGATTCCAAGGAGAAGCATTATGAACTACGCACGCACGGTTCAGCAAGGTGTCACTTACTATGACCGCAATAAAGCATATGCCGGATATACCCTGTTCACTCCTGGATTTGGCTACGGTGACGTTTGGCTTATCGACATGACGGGTAGATTTGTTCACCACTGGAGAATGCCCTATCCTCCGGGTGCATTTGGCAGATTGCTACCCAATGGAAATCTGCTCTATTTGTGTCGGATTACGGGTGGGCCACTGGACGATTTTGGAGGGTCCGCTGCCAAGCTACTCGAAGTAGACTGGAATGGCAATACCGTCTGGCAATATGATGACGTTTACTTAAGCCACGATTTTTGCCGTATGAAGAACGGCAATACTATGGTGATAAGATGGGTCGCCATGCCTGCGGAAATCACCAAGAAGGTCACGGGAGGTCTTTGCGGAACCGAACGTGAAGGTGTCATGTGGAGTGATGCCCTGCGCGAGATCACACCTGAAGGCAAAGTGGTCTGGGAGTGGATTGGTTATGAGCATATGGACCCAGATATGGACATTATATGTCCTCTTTGCGGTCGAGCCAGATGGGCCAATGCAAATTCAGTGTTCGTACTGGATAATGGCGATGTACTTTTAAGTCAGCGTTTTACTAATACGCTTATTATTATTGATAAGAAGACCGGAGATATAAAGTGGAGGTGGGGACAGGGTGAAGTAGCGCACCCCCATGATGCCCAGGTACTCGGGAATGGCAATATACTAGCCTTTGACAACGGTATGCACCGTAATTGTGTCCATGATTTTCAGGCGACGCGCTCCCGGATTGTTGAAGTTAATCCCGAAACTAAAGAAATTGTGTGGGAATATGAAGACGAGGTCCCCATGAACTTTTATAGCTTCGCCTGCTCCGGTTGCCAAAGACTTCCCAATGGAAATACCCTTATTTGTGAAGCAATGATGGGCCGCATCTTTGAAGTAACAGCGAGCGGCGAAACCGTGTGGGAATATGTAGTACCATTTTATTACAAACATCCCCATTTGGGACGAGCCAATTTTATTTTCCGGGCTTACCGCTATGGGCTGGACTCTGAAGCATTAAAAAACACCGATTTCGACTCAACAGTAGCGGGGAAAAGGGTCCCGGCGATTGGAGAAAAGAAGAGAAGGGCCGAGGATAGAATCAAAGCGCTGGGTTATTAGCAAGAGGCGGATAAACCTGAAACCGGACACAATAGCGTCTACTTTTCCGGACGCTCCCGATGTTTCCCGGCGGCTACACATCCGGCAGTTTGCAGCTTGAACCAGTGCCGCAATCTTTACCCATTCCCATAGCTGGTCGTCACCCGGCATCTATGTAGCTATGGAGATTGAGATTAGAGTTTGATTTCTTCGACGCTTTGGCTCTCTTGGCAGGACTAACCTTACCCATGTGCTCAATGTAGATTCACATATTGGGTCAACCTGCGAGGTATAGTACGCTCAATGGGGAGTACAGGTCCGTCAGGAGGCCTGACCTCGAGAGAAAATTTTTCGTAAGGCCCGATATTGACCGTAGCCGCACTGGACATATCCACCGTGACCAGGAAAAGTTCAGCCGGGTCAAGGAGATTGTCGTTATTCACCATGCTCAATTTTTGCATTGTCCAGTTCACGGAAGGCACCATCTGGTCAGCGTCCATATAAGAAATAACCACCGTGTTGGTAACATTGGCGGTATTGAAGTCAACTGAGCCGCCAGCGGCCGGCGTACCGACGAATAAGTAAATATATTTCAGTTCACCGTCTTCTATTTTGGCAATAACATCACCCTTGAGCTCGACAACACTCATGGTTGAATCCAACCCGGCGGTGATAGCTTGCCTTGCCTTCTGCGATGAATACAGACCCGAGGACACAACTACATACGCAAACACCGAGGCAACCATTACAAAGGCAATCAATACAATAGCCGTCTCCAGTCCGGTGATACCCTCTTCCCTCTGGCGTACCCTTTCTGCTACTTTCTTTATTAATGTAAATCTATTTATTAATCTAAACACAGCCGTTACCTCACTTGATTATTTATTTTGGCCACTGTTTTTCCAGGTAACTCTATCCCCCTCTATCAACTTTGAGGCATCAACAGCCAAAAGATTAAGATACTACATATGACAATAAGTGCGGGTAACAGACGATAAATATCTGCATAATTTAATAAATATTTTGTAAAACTTCTTCATTTGACGCTGGCTCCTTCTAATACTATTTCTCGTGCTTCTTGTCTTCCGGAACAGCTTCAAAACGACTTCCCCATGCTTCAGCAACCGATAATCTATGCGCGCTGCAGTTTTTGCCACACTCTTGACATTTATCGATGTAGCATAGACAATAGTGCAGGTTAGCCCGCTTAGCTACGCAAATCAGAACCCGGAATCAGCCAGCACACTGTGGAATTGGGAGCACCGTGGAGCTAGCTGAAACGACGGCAGTTATGTACGCTCTCCGGGTATTGCCCAAATGGCCCGGCCCGGTCGACTCGGTTACTGCTCAAACGCTTCTCCACCTGAGTAAATACTGATGATAGAAAGCCACCGGTCCAGATACAAGTGGTATATCCTTGCCCTGGGGACATCAACCCACATTTTTGCCGTGGGTATGCCGCGGATGTGTATGCCGGTGCTGTTCAGCGAGATTTCAGAAGAGCTGGGGTTAAGCCTGGTACAGGTGGGCATTGTATGGGGCATTCTCAGCCTGTCAGGGCTGCTTACCGGACTCATCGGCGGGATCCTCGGCGACCGTTATGGAACCAAGCTCACCCTCGCCGTTGCCTGTCTTATGGGTGGCGTATTCGGGGGATTGCGCGGCTTATCAAACAGTTTTCTCATCCTGATAGCTACCATGTTTTTATTTGGCTTTGCTACCTCCACGTCATCACTAAATACCCATAAAGCCGCTGGTGTCTGGTTTCCCAAGCATCAACTAGGCATCGCCAACGGTATCCTTTCCACAGGTATGGGCATCGGGGTGACCCTCGGGTCATTGGTGAGCGCCACAGTACTCTCGCCACTGCTCGGTAGCTGGAGAAACGTGCTCTTCTTATACGGGGCTATATCCATCGTCATTGGACTGCTATGGTCACTCTCTAAAAGCGAACCGGGCTTGCCCGGGAGCGGGTCAACCACCAGTCGGGCACCACTCCGTCAGTCAATTGCCCAGGTGGCTCGAATAAGGGAGGTATGGATTCTTGCCATATCCGAAATATTCTTTAGCGGCTGTCTCCAGGGAATGACCGGTTACCTGCCCCTCTTTCTCCGGGGAAAAGGCTGGACAGCCGCCGCGGCTGATGGTGCCCTGGCTGCACACAGCGCCGCCGGCATGGTGGGAGCAATCCCAATCTCTTTGCTTTCCGACCGGCTAGGCTCACGAAAGGCCGTGCTTATAGTAGCTCAGCTGGTCACCTTAATCGGCGTGGGCTTGCTCGTTGTGGTAGATGGCAGCATGCTATGGCTGGTGGTTATCAGTATGGGGTTTTTCCGTGAGGCACTTGCCGCCGTTATGATTACGCTTACCATGGAATTGGAAGGAGTGGGTGAGAAATACGCCGGGACAGCATTGGGACTAAGGGCATCCGTAAGCCGTATCGGCGGGCTGTTCTCCCCTCCCCTGGGCAACAGCTTTGCCAGCATCGGTGCCGGTTTACCCTTCGCCTTCTGGTCAGGCCTTGCGGCAGTATCGGTAGCGATGATAAGCCTGATAAAAGAAAGAACAGGGTGGAAAAAGCCCGCCTTGATGAATATCACCGGATAAACGGCAGCGCCGGAAAAGCCGAGCACTCCATACCGCTAGGTAATCACGAAGTGTCACCCCGGCAGTCACGGCAAAGACCCCGGAATTCTAACACATGATGACTTATCTTGAAGCCGGTCTTTTTAGCTACCCTCTCGTCAATCGTCCTGTCCACCGGCTCAACAATATCGAACACACGTCCGCACCGATCACAGCGGAAATGATAATGGTTTTCAGGGTTAGCATCGTATCTGCCTTCATAGCCACTGAGATCCAGTTCCATTATGAGCCCCTCTTGCTTAAGACGTCTGAGATTTCGGTACACGGTGCCCAGGCTTATATTCGGCATTTCCTGTCGGACCCGGTCAAAAATCCATTCCGCCGTCGGATGCGACGTTACGCTGCGCAAGCACCTGAGGATTGCCTCTCTCTGCTTCGACTGCCTTGTCATTGCACTTCCAATGACTCTGCTTATCGTTTGCAGTAACTTTATACCGAAATGCCGGTCTTGTCAAAACAGCCCGATATCACTGAACCGTTCGACTCTATCCGTGGTAAACCCGCATATCATTAAAGCGGCAATGACCGGGAAATTATCCAGATAATCAACGTAACAGTTGTGTTCCTCCTCAGTGATTTATATAATAGTAATTATCATTACTATTTATTTCCAGTTGTGATTTTACTACACAGCTTGTCCGGTTGGAGGAAAAATGCCGCCGCCGGCAGCATATCAAGGCAGCAACCATGCATATGGCGATAGTCTCGATACTATTAATAGCGCTCATAATATTTGGCGGCATGAGCCTGGCTCAGAGCTTCCTGTCTTCGACAGACGATATCCGGAAGAGCGGGCTGGAGAGTAGTGAGCTTGAGAGCGAGATAACGAGAACCGACATCACCGGCATGGATTTCAGTCAGGTATCCTGGGCAAACATGCTGAGGGTGCGACTGGAAAATTCCGGCCAGCTCAAGTTAGCCAGCTTTAGCAAATGGGACTTGATCGCGAATTATTACGATGGAAGTGGTGAGCAGTACACCAAGTGGCTTCCTTACACTACCGACGAACTGGCTGCCAATGAGTGGCGGAAGATAGGGCTCTACCTCAACGGGAAAGACGAGGTCTTCGAGCCGGAGATATTCAATCCCGCGGAAGAGATAGTGATTGCCGCCCGGCTGAGTCCGTTACCCGGACCGGACACTACCGCTACGTTAATTTCCATTACGCCCAACGGCGTTCAAAAATCGATTTCGTTTCCGGTGGGGCCGGGCTATCCACTTTTCCTGCCCCACTCCGAGACCAGGACCATTGCCTCCACGGAATACTACTATCTCAAGGAGGGAATCCGTGCCGATGGTACGGCAATAGTTGAGACCACGGGTACTATCGCCAAACATGAAACCGGCCGGTGGCTGCTCCATAACGAATCCGATGGTGCCCGACCTGGCCGGCACATCTACTCCCTGGCCGGTATTGACGAGATCCCGGCATCCGCCTGGACGGTCTACTATAGAGCCCAGTCAACCGGCAAGTGGGTGGGTGCCGGCTATCCCGGTTTGAGCATCGACATCAGCATCAGAAAGGCTGACGGAACCATCCGGGAGACGATAGCCACCGATGTCGCTGAAGCTACGTTAGTCAGCCCGTATACCTGGCAAACCATATCGGCGACGTACCATTTCCCGGGATACACCGTCGCTGACTACACCGATTACCTCGAGATTGACTTTTACGGTAAATCTTCCGGTTCCGGACCGAATGAAAACAGTTCCATTCAGCTCAATGTTGATGATGGCAACCTGACCGAAGCCGGGCAGACAAGGATCGAGGCGTGAGCATCATTACCCAAGACGACCTGCCCTGAGCTACTGAATCCCTCCCACCTCACCGGACGCAGGTAATTGCTCCGGCTCCCCCCGCCCCCACCATAATAAAAAGACCGCCATGTATACACAGCTTGCCCTATCCGGTCACGGTGACCATAGTTATGCCGAAATTAAACTCTGGTTGCATATTGGCTATCTAATTCCGATGCGGTATAATACCGGTAATAAGAAAGGGATGTTGAATTTGGCAGATACTGCAATTGCCCGGATCAGAGACATCGGACTAAAAGTAAAGGAAAACGTTAATCGGGTCATAGTGGGCAAGGATGACGCAGTGGAACTGGCTCTGGCTGCCATTCTCTGCGAAGGGCATTTGCTCATTGAAGATGTGCCCGGAATCGGCAAGACCATGCTGGCCAAGTCCATTTCCCGTTCGCTTGGCTGCAGCTTCCGGCGTATTCAGTGTACCCCCGACCTTCTCCCCTCCGATATTACCGGAACCTATATTTACAACCAGAAGACATCGGATTTCGAGTTCAGACCGGGACCGATAATGGCTCAGGTAGTGCTGGCCGATGAGATAAACCGGGCTACCCCGCGAACTCAGTCCGCCCTTCTGGAAGCCATGCAAGAACAGCAGGTCACCGCTGAAGGTGAAACGAAGCCACTACCACGGCCCTTCCTGTTGATGGCCACCCAGAACCCCATTGAACTAGAGGGCACCTTCCCCCTGCCCGAAGCTCAACTCGACCGGTTTCTGCTTAAAATCAGGATGGGTTACCCCACCCCTGAAGACGACCGCATAATCCTCAGTCGCTTCCGTCAGTCCGACCCTCTGGAAGAACTGGCACCGGTGGTTACCGCCGATGAACTTCTCCAGATACAGGCAAAGACTCATCAGGTCCACATCGCTGCCGATGTCGAAGACTACATTATCCGTCTTACCAATGCCACGCGAGAGCATACCACGTTACAGCTCGGCGCCAGTCCCCGAGCCATGATAGCCCTGTACCATACCACCCAGGCTCTGGCAGCGCTGCGGGGAAGAGCCTTCGTCATTCCCGACGATGTGAAATACACGGCGCCCTTCGTTCTGGTACACCGTCTCATACCCCGTGCGGAAAGCCACCTGCGAGGCCAGACAGCCGAAGAAGCGCTGGGTGAAATACTCAATTCAGTACCAGTACCCGTTGAAGAGGAAGTTGAGACTGAAAGAGGGTGAGGCATGCGGGGCGGCTACTGGCTCTCTGTTGCCGGGATACTCTTAATAATCGGCCTGCTTCTGCACCAGGTAACCCTTGTTTTGATATCGCTATTGCTGTTTCTCATGAAAGCGGTGACCAAACTGTGGGAGCGCTACTGCCTTACCCGGGTTGAGTACTGCCGCACACTGAGCGCCCACCGCGTTTTTTTCGGCGACGAGATAGAACTCAAGGTAGAAATAGCCAACCGGAAGCCCCTGCCGCTGCCCTGGCTGGAAATCATTGACGAGGTGCCGGCCGAGGTCACCTTTCTCCGGGGAAAAACCGCACCATCGGAAAAGCTCACCCAGCAGAACCTTAATAATCTCCTTTCCCTCGGCTGGTATCACAAGGTTATCCGGCGTTACCCGTTGCGGTGTCTCCAGCGGGGCTGTTTCACCTTCGGGCCTGCCCGTATCCGCTCCGGTGATTTGTTTGGCTTTACCAGAAAAGAAATGGAAGCCAGGCCGATAGACTATCTAACAGTGTACCCCAAGATAGTACCAGTCGAGAAACCGGGCATTCCCTCCAATCAGCCGCTGGGCAACATCCGAACCAGGAGGCACCTTTTCCAGGACCCCGTCCTGTCACTGGGGGTAAGAGACTACCACTATGGTGACAGCCTCAAGCAAATTCACTGGAAGACGACCGCCCGGGTCGGCAAGTTACAGACCAGGCTATTCGAGCCTACCACCACCGTGGACATGGGTATCTTCCTCGATGTTCGCACCATCAAGCCACCAGCCTGGGGAAATATACCGGAACTGTTTGAACTGGGTATTATAGTGGCGGCGTCACTGGCTCACCATGCCCTGGCGGAAGGTTACCCGGTTGGCTTATACGTGAACCAGCCGAAGAAGTATTCCGGTGAAGCCATCAGGATACCACCGAGCCAGCACCGGAACCAGCTACCAAATATATTGGAGGCGCTGGCCCGGCTCCACGCCTCTTTTGAGAGCATGCCCATAGCCAGATTTGTCCCCTACGAAAGCCGGAATCTGCCCTGGGGAAGCAGCCTGGTGGTCATCAGTGCCGCGCCAACCGATGAGCTTATCAACACACTGCTTGCCCTGAAAAGGGCCGGGCGCCAGGTAACACTCCTGGTGGTAGGTGGCCAGAAACTGCCGACCAGCCTCAACGGCCTGAATGTGTACCGCGTTCCGGATAACGTGTCATGGCAGCAACTGGAAAAATTAAAGATACAGGGCGTAACACAATGAACCTCAGACAAAGAGTGACCGATTACCACTGGGTGGCCGGCATCCTCATACCGGTAACGGTTATTCTCATGGAGGTATTTCTGGTCTATCCCTGGTTAGTCTGGATAGGCAAATGGCCGACACTGGTCTGGCACCAGCCGCCACTGAGCCTGGCAGCATCAATCGTGTTAATGGGCGCTGCCTGCTTCGTTACCCGTTATTTCCTGGGGCGGGGCTGGTCGCTGAAGTGGCTGCAACTGAGTATAATCGGCTGTGGGCTGGTTGTCATTTTCCTGGTGATGCGTTTTGAATACAGTGACGGACTCAGCTTTTTTAACGGTCAATGGTTTGCCTACTTTGGACAAACACTCCTTGACAGCTTCACCAAACTCCACCCGGCATCGGTGGCGCTGGTCGCCGGGATATACTTCTGGTGGCGGGGAATAAGCCGGGGCCGCCAAATCCCGGGTACCGGGACTATCTACCCCATGTTACTGGTGGGCATCGCCGCTTCTGCTTGTTTAATCATCTTATGGCAACTAAGCCTGGGGGCCGACTCGCTGCGAGAAGCGGCACCCACGGTGGGACCTCAGGTGGCAGCGTTTTTCTTCTTCGGCCTGTCAGCACTGGCATTGAGTAACCTGCAATCCATCCAGCGGAAGCTCCTCCCCGAGGACAGGACCAGGGTATTCAATCGCCGCTGGCTCCCCATTTTGTTCGGCATTGTCACCGGCATTGTCGCGGCTGCCATCGGGCTGGTCAGCATCCTTTCTCCCCAGTTCATTGCGTTACTGGCACGCGCCTTCGACTCAGTCCTGGATATACTCTATCAAGTACTGCTCTATCTGCTTATCCCGCTGGGATATATCGCCGAAGTACTGGTCTTCATCGCTCGCTTCATACTGAGCTTCCTGCGCAAGGGACAGCCCTTACAACCATCTGACCGACCTGACTTCTCGATTTCGGAAAGAATGAACCAGCCGACCGGACTGGAACTTCCCGAGACAGCCATACTGGCGATAAAATGGACACTGCTTGCCATTGTTATTGCCGCGGTGCTCTGGCTGCTTTCCCGGGTCATATCACGTTACCAGGCTTCCCGAGCGAAGACGGATGTAGAGGAAGTAGACGAGTCGCTCTGGAGCTGGAACGTATTCAAGGCAGACCTGGGCTTGTTTCTTAATACGCTCCTGCAGGGTCTCCGGCGCAAAAGAAGACCACCGGGTGCCAGCACAGGGGCAGCGGCCCGGTACGGAGAGGATGAAGGTCACGGCCTCTTGAATGTTCGAGACATATACCGGAGGTTCCTGTGGGAATCCGCCCGCTCCGGGTATATGCGGCGATGCCACGAGACACCCGGCGAATTCGCCCGCCGGTGGCAGCGGGGATTTCCCGACGGGAGCACCCAGGTTGGCGACCTCACTGACCTGTATGTAGACGTTCGCTATGGCGAGACAGAGCTTGATGATAACCGTTTGAACTACGCCAATAGTATATGGCACAGGCTCAAAAGGCTATTAAGCCTGAAAGACAACCAGCAATAGGATAAACAAGGCACCCAATTACCCGGTGCCGGGTTGCCCGGAACCAACCAGCTCACCCACCACCGGGAACTTTTCCAGCATATCAATTCCATGTGGAGCCTGGCTTAACGCATCGGTCAAATCAATGCCGGCATGGTGCAGTACCTGGTGAATGCCTTGCCGCCAGTGAAAACTATGAGAAACGTCATACACCTTGCCCAGGCAGGCGATATAGACCACACCATCTCTCCCGTCATATTCTTTCAGTTCATGCCCGGTAAATACGCGCATCTGGCACCTCGATAGCTCATACTTAACCGAAGGCAACATCAAGCAACATCATTACCGCAAAACCCACCATGCCGCCCATCGTAGCCAGATCGGCATTCCCGCCCCGCTGGGCTTCCGGTATCACCTCCTCAATCACCACGAATATCATGGCACCGGCGGCGAAAGCCAGCGCGTAGGGTAATACCGGCTGAGCGATAATAACCGCCGCGGCACCGATGACCCCCGCGACAGGTTCGACCACCGCCGATAGCTGCCCGTACCAGAAGCTTTTACCACGGGACATACCTTCACGGCGCAGTGGCAGGGCGACGGCGAGCCCCTCCGGAAAGTTCTGAATGCCGATACCCAGGGCTAACGCTATGGCGGCGCCCAGAGTAGCCGAAGGCAGATCGGCGGCAAGAGCCCCAAAGGCTACCCCAACCGCCAGCCCTTCGGGAATGTTATGCAGTGTTATCGCCAGAATGAGCAAAGTGCTCCGGCGCCAGCTGGTACTGACCCCCTCAGCTTCTGCCCGGGTAAAACCGAGGTGCAGATGGGGAAGTACCTTGTCAATACCCCGCAGGAAGGCACCGCCAATCAGAAAACCGACCACCGCCGGGACCCACGACGGGATACTCTTACCCTCTAACATTTCAATAGCCGGTGCCAGCAGCGACCAGTAGCTGGCTGCAATCATGACTCCACCCGCGAAGCCGAGCGCAGTATCCAGCACCTTCGGCTTTACCTCTCCGGTCATAAACACACCGGCCGCCCCGAGCGCCGTCATTGCCCAGGTGAAGCATGTAGCCAGCAGCGCCTGCAGGACCGGGTGAAGACTCTGCAAAAATTGCGCCATTGCTCGAATCCAGTTTAACGAATTCGGTATGAAGTACGGGGGAGGCACGGACCCATCCCGGACCTCCCCCGGCTCTCCTTACGCACTTTACTGTAAAAACTTGGACACAAAGGGCGAGGTCTCACCGCGGCGCAGGAAGTGCCCCGACGGCCCCTCACCCAAAAACTCAGAGAACCACGACTCGTGCTCTATCTCCTCGTTAAGGATAGACTGTGACAGGTCATAGGTACGGTGGTCTTTCCCGGCCGTCATGTTACATATCTGGGTATAGCCCCGCACCGCACACCGCTCCGCCTCCACCAGAACGGTCAGCATCGCCTTGATGTCACCCGGGTCTCTGGGCAGGCTGGCCGGCGGGCAGGCGGAGCAATCATGGAAGTCTTTCATGCTCTCCGGCAATTTCCCGCCGAGTTCATAGATACGGGGTACAATCGCCTCAAAATGATTGCGGTCCTCAATACGAGCCGTCTCAGCAATCTCTTTAACCGTCTCGCCGTCAAGCCCGATGAGGTTGAACCGCAAAATGGTATAGTAGTAGTACGTAGTCAGTTCCGCAGCGGCGTTGTTGACCAGCAATTCCAGCAACTGGTCAACGTTTACTCCCGCTTTTTCCACCACTTCCCGAGTTACCTTAGCCATGGTACCACTCCTTTCTCATGGTTGCCGGCGGATTCTACTCCATTTTCCTCTCGAATAGTACCACCCCCCTTCTACCCGGTTTTATTTCCCGGCCGGTTGCTTCTCCACCCTACTTTGATGCTATCGATAATAATTTCCATTTGTCAATAGGCGAAAGTAGTAATTCGCCGACACACGGAGCGAAACCAGGACATTATGACCGGCGTGTAGTCGGGAAACACATCCGGTCAACCATTGACATGTCTCCCCGTATATGATATACTTTCAATGTGGAAATATTTATTGATGGAATTTTTATCAAATGAAAGCAGACCCGAAAGCTCATGACGCGCAAATAGCCCTGATTGTCCACGGTTTCATGCAGGTGTGGAACAGGTACGAAGCCACTCTGTCCAGGGAACTGGCGCAAATCCAGGACGGTCTTGAAGGTATGCAGCAAGGGAGAAACGCTCATCCCGATGCCAATTACGAACTCTTTTACCGCGTGAGCAGCAATATACACGGCCGGGAGAGCCTGACCATGGGTGAGTTAAGCTCGGCGCTGTCAGTGCCGCTCAGTACGGCAACCCGTATGGTCGACTGGCTGGTAGACCACGGGTACGTACAGAGACTGCCCGACCCGGACGACCGGCGAGTGGTCCGGGTAGCCCTCACCGAGGCTGGACAGGAAGTCCACCAGACCATTGATAGCTACGTAAAAGACCGGATACAGAATATTATTTCATGCCTCAGTGATGAAGAGTGCGCCACCCTGCTCAGTCTTTTCGGTAAAGTAGTGTCCAGCTTAAGAGAAGAAGCGCAATAAATTTTTTTCCACCTATATTTCCATTATGGAATATTTTTATTTCAGAATATTATGTTCATTAAATAAAGCAGGAAATTATGGGAAATCTGAAACTAGCCTTGTTTCTGGCTTACAAATCAATGGTGAAGGGGAACCGGTGGGCGCTTGCCTTGATTATCCTGGTTATGTCGCTCAGCTTTGCTAACCTGGTTCTTACCCCTTCTATCCTGTCCGGGCTGACCAACACCCTTGACCAGCAACAGGTGGATACCCTCTTTGCCAATATAATTATTGACCCGGAGCCGGATGAATATTACCTGGAAAACGCCAGCCAGAATGAAAGCAAGATAGCGCAGTTTTCCGGGGTCGTTGGTATATCGTCACACCTGGATAGCACTGCCCATATTGAATACCAGTGGCGGGAAAAAGAGGTGCCGTCAGACAAGGGCAAGAGCGGCACCTGGTCGGTTGTTGGTATCGACCCTGACCGTGAAGTGAGCGTCACCACCATACATGAACATATTATAGAAGGCAGTTACCTTTCCCCGAACGACCGCGATGAGATAGTGCTTGGCGTGGAGATTACCGGGGGGGGTCGTGCCCAAACATCGCCATTTCTGACGCTGGACGGGGTACGGGTTGGCGACAAAGTACGGCTGACCTATCCCAACGGTCTCCAGCGAGAGTACCGGGTGAAGGGCATCTTCCAGGCACGGGAAATGACCCGGGCTGACCGCCTCGCTTTTGTGACCAGAAATGAGATGGCTTCGGTTCTGGGGCAGTCCGTTTTTCACGATCGCGCCAGTCAGATTCTGGTCAGTATTGACCCATCAGTCGATGAAAACCGGTTAATCAAAGAACTGGAGACCGCTGGTATCAACGGGGAAATCAGGAGCTGGCGCGAATACGGCGGTGCGATGAGCGGCATCGTCTCCAGCTTTGATGTAATCGCTTCCCTGATTAGCAGCATCGGACTGGTGGTTGCCGCTATTGTTATGTTTATTGTCATTTATATCAACGTTCTCAACCGGAAGCGACAGATCGGTATTCTCCGCGCTATCGGCATCAAACGGGACGTTATTATTTATTCCTATATTTTCCAGGCATTACTCTATGCCAGCCTGGGGATAATCTTCGGCGGGCTCATATTTGGCTACGGCATAAAGCCGTATTTTGAGCTTAATCCCATCGACCTGCCGATAGGAATGGTCAGCCTGACCATCCAGCCGGAAACGATACAAAGCGCCGTCCTGGGATTAATACTGGCGGCGGTCTTCGCCGGGTTTGTTCCGGTGATCAGTATTATCCGGCAAAGCATAATCAAAGCCATCTGGGGGAACGCATGAGCATTGTGAAAGTGAAAGACCTGTACAAGATTTACGGACATGGCCCGGCGGCAACCCAGGCACTGAGAGGGGTTGATATCGACGTCGTACCCGGTGAATTTGTGGCCATCATGGGGCGGAGCGGCTCGGGTAAGTCTACCCTGCTGCATATCCTGGGTCTCCTGGACACGCCAACCAGCGGTGAAGTCCTTATTGATAATAAAGATGTTTTTAAAATGACGGAGCGGGAACGGGCCCGGTTCCGACTGGAAACGCTTGGCTACGTGTTCCAGGAATACTCCTTACTCGGCGAGATGACCATTCTGGAGAATGTCTATCTGCCTGCCCTGTGCCTGGACCGGGATAACAATTACCGGAAACGCGCCGAGGCAATGCTGGACACGGTTGGCCTGAGCGAGCGGTTAAAGCACTACCCGAACGAGGTATCCGGCGGTGAACAGCAACGAGCGGCTATCGCCCGGTCTTTGATTAACCGCCCGGCAATACTGTTCGCCGATGAACCAACCGCCAGCCTGGATATCACTTCAGCCAGAAACGTCCTGGAGCTCTTTGGCAAACTCAATAGAGAGTTGGGACAGACCATCGTTATGGTAACCCATGAACCCGAAGATGAAAAATACGTCGACCGTGTAATCCAGCTCAAGGACGGGCTGGTGAGCAAGGAGAGTCAACCATCAGTGGCAACCACGTAGCCCCAATAAAGCCGGATAGCGTGATGGGAGGTGGGAATTATGATTGTGGTGACCGGTGCCACCGGACATATAGGTAATGTACTGGTCCGCGAACTGGTAGCCAGGGGTGAACAGGTGCGGGTACTGCTGCTTCCTGTCGAGGATACCACGCCTCTTGACGGGTTACCGGTAAACAAGGTCAGGGGAGACGTTCGAGACCTGAAATCCCTCATAACCGCGTTCAAAGATGCCGACATGGTATACCACCTGGCCGGAGTTATTTCCATTCTTGCCGGAAAGAACGAATTGCTGAATCAGGTCAACGTGATAGGAACGCGGAACGTGGTTGCGGCATGCCGCCAAACCGGGGTGCGTCGATTGGTCTACACCAGCTCTATTCACGCGGTACGGGAACCGCCCCATGGCACAGTAATCGACGAAAGCAGCCCCTACGACCCCGCCAGTGTCCTGGGCGATTACGCCAAAAGCAAAGCCCGGGCAACTCTGGAGGTGCTGAAAGGAGTGGGACAAGGCCTTGACGCGGTGGTGGTGTGCCCCACCGGGGTAATCGGCCCCTACGACTACCGGGTATCCGAGATGGGACAGCTCATTTTAGATTTTACCAATCGAAAACTGAAGGCTTATCTGGATGGAGCCTATGATTTCGTTGATGTGAGAGACGTAGCCAGAGGACTCATACTTGCCGCCGAAAAGGGCCGTGCCGGAGAAAGTTACCTGCTCTCCGGAAAGCAGATTACCGTGCGCGACCTGCTATCGATGCTGGAGGAGATTACCGGCATTAAAGCACCTGCCTTCAAAGTGCCTGCCTGGTTAGCCCGCACCGCCGGTAAAATCGCCCCCCTGTACTATCGAATGGCGAGAGCCAGGCCCCTCTTCACCACATATTCGGTGGACGTACTGGCCAGCAATTCCCTGGTAAGCTCAGCCAGGGCGCGCCGTGAGCTGGACTTCTCAACCCGTCCCATAAAAGAATCGGTTGTCGATGCGGTCGCCTGGTTTCGGGAACACGGTTACGCACCAGCGTTAAACGAGAACCGAAACAAGCCGGGACGCCACAAGCGACGTCGCCTGGCTCTCATCCGCCATCGTTCGGCTTACCCCAGCCATAACCACTAGATAACCGCACCAGCCCGGTCAACCTCTCCGCATACACAATGCTTTTCCCAAGGTCAGCGGATTTCCTGTTTTGCTGAAAAGCATTTTTTTTAACCAAAATGGATACGATATTTTACCGAATTTATACCCTGCTTTTGCCCGTCGTTAACCGGTGCCATGCTATAATTATTATCGGAAATAGACAATGGCATTGGCAGCAAGGAGTGTAGATACATAGCCCATAACAGCGCCGCTACAATACCCCTTTTCCGATAGTGTTTACCGTGCGCGCTCCATTAGATAGGTGACTTTCCCTTCCTTTACATAGGTTGAGGAGCCCGGGTGAGAAATTTCGCTCGGGCTCCTCGCATGTTCCCCACCCGGAAATTTAACGAATCACTCCGCAAAGGCAAGGTTAGCAATTACTCCCTGTCCCTCCCCGATAGCAGCACCACCTGAAAGCCATATATTGATTTTCGCCGATATAATATGGCATACTACCTTAACATTACCCGCTATGCTGCATTATTAACAAAAGACCTTTTGCTGAACGGAGGGCACAAAGCCGTCACCATTTACCTGTTGATACTGACCAAAGATGGCACTCTACTTCATGCCCGGCAGAATACGACATGTTAAAATTTTTTACTAGACTCAAGTTAATTCTCAGTCTCCGGCGTATTTACATTTAAGTGAGGGAGTAGTAAAATCTATCATATTTAGTTAGATATGATATAGTAAAATGTGTTACTAATATTCTCATTGCCAGGTTTATATATACCAAGGCTTGGCTTTAGGCGGGGGAATTAAATACATCTATAGCCACCGGACCAGTGCTTCCCCATGAAGATTTTGAATCCTTCGGAGGAGGTAAAATGGTACAAAAGGGGAGTCACCAAAAGGGAACCGAAGAAGAAAAAACGTTCGTAAAAGGAATTGGCTTCTGCTCTTTCGGTATCGGCTCAAATGCTGCAGCGGTTGATGTCAGCAACGGGAGACTGAGCCGGATTAGGCCACTGCGGTACGATTGGAAATACCGGCCTGAGCAATTCCGGCCCTGGAAAATCGAGGCGCGCGGCCGGACTTTCCAGCCGGCGATGAAAACACTGCTACCCCCGTTCAGTCTGGTCTACAAGAAGCGCGTTTACTCCCCCAACCGTATCCTCTATCCGCTCAAGAGAGTTGACTGGGACCCCAACGGTGAAAGAAACCCCGAGAACCGGGGCAAGAGCAAATACGTCAGAATATCCTGGGACGAGGCAGCCGGGATAGTAGCCGGCGAGATAAGAAGGGTACATAAGGAATACGGGCCTTATGCCATACTCTGCCAGATAGATGGTCACGGGGAGTCCAAGGCAGTGCATGGTCCCCACGGTTGTGCCGGCTCGCTGCTTGACCTCATGGGAGGTTTTACCTTGCAGGCGAGAAATCCCGATAGCTGGGAAGGATGGCACTGGGGCGCCAAGCATGCCTGGGGAATGAACCCCAATGGTATCATGCGGCCACAAACCAACGTCTTCCCTGATGTCCTGGAAAATACCGAGCTTATACTGTTCTGGGGATGTGACCCGGAGACCACCCCCTGGGGATGGGGCGGACAGATGGCGAGCCGATTGTGCTACTGGTTTGCCGAACTGGGAATAGAATGTATCTATATCTGCCCCGACCTGAACTACGGGGCAGCCATTCATGCCGACAAGTGGATCCCGATACGACCCAACACCGATGCCGCGCTGCACCTGGCTATAGCCTACACCTGGATTACCGAAGGCACCTATGATAAGGAGTATGTGGCTACCCATAGCTATGGGTTTGACAAATACCGGGAGTACGTTCTGGGAAAAGAGGACGGCATCGCCAAGACGCCGGAATGGGCGGCGGAGATAACCGGCGTCCCGGCGAGAGTGATTAAGGCACTGGCCCGGAAGTGGGCGTCCCGGAGGACCTCCATAGCCCACGGTAACGGCGGCGGCTATATCCGGTCGGTATACTCCACCGAGCCCGCCCGGTTGGAGGTACTGAACCTGGCGATGCAGGGACTGGGCAAGCCGGGAGTCCACCAGATCGGAATGATTGAGTGGGGTTTTTATTGCAATGGTGTATGTGTCCCCGCCGGCTACCAGCCGGACCCGATGCCACCCCTGCCCGGAGGCGAGGTTATCCCGCACGTCATGGGCGCTTACCGTGCCTATGACCCGTCCTTCACCAAGCTACAAAAACAAATCATTCCCAAGACCCTCATTCATGAGGCTATTCTCAACCCGCCAATCAGCTGGTACGGCAGCACCCTGTTCAAGCCGGTTGAAGAACAGTTTAAACAATACACCTATCCCGCTGAGGGCTGCCCGGAAGTCCATATGATGTGGACCGATTCCCCCTGCTGGATAACCTGCTGGAACGACGGCAACCGGCAGATAGCGGCGATGAGAAACCCGAAGATAGAATTTATCGTAGCCCAGCATCCCTGGCTGGAAAACGACTGCCTGTTTGCCGATATCATCCTGCCGTCCAATACCAAATTCGAGGAAGAGGATATCGGCGCCGACAACTTCAGCGGGCAGTTTAACACCTTTTTCTACGAAGGCAAGTGTATTGAGCCCCTCGGCGAGTCCAGGAGCGACTACGAGATAGTCTGCCTGATAGCCGATAAGCTGGGGCTCCTTGAGGAATACACCAAGGGCAAGAGTCCGGGGGACTGGATAAGAACTGGTTTCGAGCACTCCGGCGTTGCCGACCGTATCAGCTGGGAAGAACTCAAGGAAAAGGGGTACTACGTTGTGCCCACCCACCCGGAGTGGCAGAAATTCAAGCCCGGACTGCGAGAGTTCTACGAAGACCCCGCAGGTCACCCGCTGACCACCCCCTCCGGCAAGATTGAATTCTACTCCCAGAACCTCGCCAGGCATTTCCCCGATGACGACGAGCGACCGCCGGTCCCGCACTGGGTTGAAAAAGGAGAAAGCCATGACGAACGACTCTCCGGTGAACGAGCCAAAAAGTACCCGCTGCTCATCGTCTCCAACCACGGCCGGTGGCGGGTACATGCCAACCTCGATGACGTAACCTGGTTCAAGGAAACCCCGACCGGCAAGATTAGAGGTCCTGACGGTTACCAGTATGAGCCCATCTGGATTAACCCGGCAGATGCTGCCCGGCGGGGTATAGATCACGGGGACGTGGTCAAAGTCTACAACGAACGGGGCGGAGTCCTCGGTGGTGCCTACATCACCGAGCGAATTATGCCCGGGGTTATCTACTGCGACCACGGGGCACGGTATGACTCGATAGTCCCCGGAGAGCTTGACCGCGGTGGCGCCATTAACACCATATGTCCCCGCAAAACAACCTCGAAAAATACCATCGCCATGGCCAGCAGCGGCTATCTCGTTGAGGTCGAGCGGGTCAATTTGGATGAGCTGATGAAAAAATATCCCGAAGCTTTCCATCGACCGTACCATCCGGCTGCCGGCCTCTGTATGGAGCGAGTCCTCGCCGGAGGTGAACCAGAGTGAAGGCTTTAGTCATCGATATATCAAAATGTAACGGATGTTACAACTGCCAGATTGCCTGCAAGGACGAGCATGTGGGCAACGACTGGACACCCTATGCCAGACCCCAACCGGACACCGGGCAGTTCTGGATAAAAATCAACGAACTGGTCAGGGGGACCGTACCCAAGGTAAAGATTACCTACCTCCACAGCATATGCCAGCACTGCGATGAAGCCCCCTGTATCCCGGCATGTCCCGAACAGGCAATCTACAAGAGAAGCGACGGCATCGTCATCATTGACCCGGAGAAGTGCGCCGGACACCGGGCCTGTATTGACGCCTGTCCCTATGGAGCGATTTATTTCAACTGGGACCTTAATATCGCTCAGAAATGCACCATGTGCGCCCACCTGCTGGATAAAGGGTGGAAAGAGCCCCGGTGTGTTGAGGTGTGCCCGACGGAGGCACTGAAATTCGGTGAGGAAGCAGAATTGAAGGAACTGATTGCCGAAGCTGAAATATTGCGCCCGGAGAGTAAAACCCGGCCCCGGGTCTACTACCTGGGCTTACCCGGGCGATTCGTAGCCGGGGCGGTGTATGACCCGGAACAGGATGAGTGCCTCGAAGGTGCCACCGTTACCCTGACCAATCCGGCGACCGGTGAGAAGTTCACCACCACCACCGATAAATTCGGCGACTTCTGGCTGAACCAACTGGCGATTGGCACGTATTCCCTCACCATAGAGAAAGACGGATATTCTACCCGGGAAATAACCGCGATCAGCACCGAGCAAGACGTAAATCTGGGAGACATCGAGCTGAATACGAAGCAGTGAGCCATCTCCCTGTCGAGTGGTTACCAATGGCTGAGACGGCAGGGCTGTTTACCGGGCAGAAAGGAGGCTAACTCATGGCGGAACAGGTGTTTACCAGTTGCACCGTCGGCGGTCCGATTTCAGTGCACGTTAAAGACGGTAAAATAGTGAGAGTCCGGCCGCTGGCAATTGATGAAAATGATTTGAAACCGTGGACAATCGATGCCAACGGTAGAAAATTCTCCCCTCCCAGGAAAGTGACCATTTCCCCCTATACCCTGACCGAGCGAACCAAGGTCTATGCCGAAGACCGAATCAAGTACCCCATGAAACGGGTGGACTTTGACCCGAATGGTGACCGTCACCCGGAGACGAGGGGCAAATCAAGGTACCAGCGTATAAGCTGGGATGAAGCACTGGATATCGTCGCCGGGGAGATCAAGCGAGTGAGAGAGACGTACGGACCATCGGCTATCACCGGCATCACCTCGTCGCACCATAACTGGGGGTCGATATTCTATAAGCTGGGCCCGTTCTGGCGGTTCTTCGATATGCTCGGGTTCACCGCCATCTTTGACAATCCCGATAGCTGGGAAGGGTTCCACTGGGGTGCGGTACATACCTACGGCTTCTACTGGAGACTGGGTGCCCCGGAACAGTATGACCTGCTTGAGGATGCCCTGAAAAACACCGAGCTCATCATCTACTGGTCAAATGACCCGGATACCACCCGCGGCTGCTACACCGGACAGGAAAACGCAATTTGGCGCCTCTGGCTCCGGGAAGCCGGAAAGAAGCAAATCTTTATCGACCCGTTTTGCAATTATACGGCGGCTGTCCTCGCTGATAAATGGATAGCCCCCAGACCCGGTACTGATGCCGCCATGGCTCTCGCCATCGCCCATGTCTGGATAACCGAAAATACCTACGACCGGGAGTACGTGGCCAGCCGCACCGTGGGTTTTGATGAATTCAGGAGTCACGTCCTCGGCGAAGATGACGGTGTGCCCAAGACACCTAAATGGGCTGAAGAAATATCCGGCGTCTCCGCCAGAACCATAATCGCTCTGGCCAGAGAGTGGGCGTCCAAGAGAACAATGTTATCCCCGGGACTGCATGCCGGCATGGGCGGCGCCTGCCGGGCGGCGTATGGTCACGAATGGGCCCGGCTGATGGTGCTCCTCCAGGCAATGCAGGGACTGGGTAAACCCGGGGTTAATCTCTGGGGTACCTCCATGGGAGCACCCAGCGAGCCCGAATTCTGGGTACCCGGTTATGGCGACCCTGACGGAATGCTCCGCTGGTCACCGGCAGCCAGGAAAAAGGTATATAACCCGGTAGAGCAGCGTCTTTACCGGCTGCTCTTCCCCGACGCTATCCTGAACCCTCCGGTGAGCTGGCTTGGGGAGGGGTTCTGCTTCATGTCCGCCGAGCAGCAGTTCAAGCCGTATACCTATCCCATGCCGGGGAATTCCGAAGTCAGGATGTTTTACCGCTATGGCAGTTCCTTTATCGGTACCATGACCAACACCAACAAGTGGATAAGAGCCTACCAGAACCCCAAGATTGAATTCCTGGTCAATCAGGACTGCTGGTCCGGTAGTGAAACGATGTTCGCTGACGTTATCCTCCCCGCCTGCACGAATCTGGAACGAATGGATCTATCCGAATTCGGTAATGCCGGCGGTTATGTTGCCCACAACAGCAATGGATGTAACTACCGGGTTGCTGTCCTGCAAAAAAAGTGCATTGAACCCCTGTATGAATCCAAGACCGACTACGAGATATTCTCACTCATCGCCGACCGGCTGGGACTCAGGGAAGACTTTACCGACGGTAAGACACAAGAAGACTGGGTGAGGGCAATGTTCGAGATATCCGACCTGCCGAAATATGTATCCTGGGAGGAGTTTGAGAAGAAGGGCTATTTTGTGGTTCCCTTCCCGGAAGACTATAAACCGACACCGGCGTTCCGATGGTTCTATGAAGGCAGGGAGTGTGATACCCCTGACCCCCTTAACCCCTACCGGGGCACTGAGAAGGCGAAACAACTGGCAACGCCTAGCGGCAAGATAGAGTTTGCCGCCCGGAGTCTCAAAGAGCGCTTCCCGGACGATGCGGAAAGGCCGCCGGTGCCACACTATATCCCCAGCTGGGAAGGCCATGCCACCGAGCTTGCCGGAAAATACCCTCTCCAGCTCCTGTCGCCACATCCACGATATTCCTTTCACACCCACTATGATAAACACGCCCCCTGGCTGGGAGAAATCCCGGGGCATCGCATTATCAAAGACGGCTACTCCTGGCAGACGGTACGGATTCACCCGTCGGATGCCGTCGCCCGCGGCATTAATAACGGAGACATCGTCAGGCTGTATAATGACCGCGGTGCCGTGCTGGGCGCCGCCAAACTCACCGAACGTGTCCGGCCCGGCGTGGTACACAGCTACACCTCATCCGGGAAATACGACCCGCTGGAACCGGGCAAGTCCGGCTCGGTGGATAAAGGCGGCTGTATTAACCTGCTCATCTCATCCCGGCTTATGTCAAAGAATGCCCCGGGAATGGCACCGAACTCCTGCCTTGTCGAAGTCTCAAAGTGGGAGGTATAACAACAATGACGAAATACGGCATGGTTATCGATATTTCCAGGTGTAACGGCTGCTATAACTGCGTGCTTGCCTGCAAGGACGAGTATTGCGGGAATGAGCATCCCCCCTACTCGGCAGCCCAACCACTTACCGGCCATTTCTGGATGCAATTAATCGAAAACGAGCGAGGGAGGTATCCCAAAGTCAAGGTAGCCTATATCGCCATACCGTGCCTGCAGTGCCAGGACGCCCCATGTCTTCGGGCAGGCGCTGACGGCGCGGTTTACCGAAGACCCGATGGCATCATCATCATCGACCCCGAAAAGGCAGCGGGGCGGAAGGAAATCGTTTCGGCGTGTCCCTACCGGGTCATCTACTGGAACGAGGAGAAAAACATTCCACAGAAATGCACCTTCTGCGCTCATCTGCTCGACCAGGGATGGAAGGAACCAAGGTGTGTCGAGGCATGCCCGACCGGTGCCCTGGTTTTCGGTGACCTCGACAACCCAAATAGCCAAATATCACAGATTATCGCATCACGGCATGTAGAAGAACTCCACCCCGAATACGGGCGCAAACCAAACGTGTACTATATCGGATTACCCCGGCGGTTTATCGCCGGTACCGTCATTTTCGAGGACAGGGATGATGAATGCGCTGAGAACGTCACGGTAACCCTGAGCGGTGAGACAATCAGGGAAACGGTCACGACGGATAACTATGGCGACTTCGAGTTCGAAGGACTCCTGCCGGAGACCGAATATTCACTCAGGATTGAACACGCCGGATATGCTCCTAAAGAATATCACGTCATTACCAAAACCGATATATACCTGGGAGAAGTGGCATTAAGCCGGGCAAAATAAATGGTCGTAATATATCCCCGTTGAATGCAGATGGATTGAGACCATAGGGACCAAACGGCAATACAAGTCAAGGAGGTATTTTCAGAATGTCTCGACAATCTGACCAGACTCCTTCCGCATGGAAAGCCGGCAAGTTGCCCTACGGTACCGGACTGACTCTGGAAACAGCGAAAAAGCTGCTGGAAGCCGGCGAGAAAGAGGCAGAGAAACAGGGTGTGCCTATGGCGATTGCCATTGTTGACGCCGGCGGTAACCTGCTAGCCTTCCACCGCATGGATAATACGCTACTGGAAAGCATAAACATCGCTACCGACAAGGCATTTACCGCCGTACTTGCCAAGCTCCCTACCTCACACTGGATGAAGTCCTTCCAGGGTTGGGGGTTTACTCCCCCATTTATCCACGAGCGCTGGATAACATTTCCCGGAGGATTTCCCATTATAAAGAACGGAGAAATCATCGGCGGCATTGGTGTCAGCGGGGGAACCATCGAGGATATTTATGTCGCCCAGGCAGCACTGAAAGCCGGCGGCTTCAGCCTCGATGACGTCACTGCTGCCATCGTCGAGATTGAGTCCGTGACCGGGGAACCATAAGACGGTTGTCCGTCACGGTACAACGTTACAGCACCGGATAGCACTGAAAATCTCTGCTGTCAAAACAGTTTCACCGTGCATACTGCTATCTGGTTTTTCCAATTTTTAACCTCCCGGATAGAAAACCGGACTGCTTAAGCAAATGAAGACAGGCATTGTGTTAGCAATAATAAAAATGTTGAATATAAGCGGTTGCGCTGATAGACTCCCCGGGTGAAGCGTTGATGTGTGGCAGGCATAATGCCTGCCACACATCTTTAACAACAGTGCTACTACCTCACTTCTCCGCCAACCAGGCCTGGTCCAGACGCACGCTCGGCCCGCCTCCGTAGAAGAAATTGGCACCCTGAATAACCGGAGAAACGACGGCAATAATCGGCTTATTCCAGAGTGGTACAAACATCATGTCTTCGTAAGCC